>NZ_JBHXMY010000669.1:0-2994 GCF_042720195.1 Nocardia sp. NPDC058497
CCGCATATCCATGCTTACCCGCCCGCGCAGCGGCTTGGTGCCCGACAACAACTCATGCATGACGCTCAGCGCGGACCCGCACAGGATCAGCCTTCCCGGTGGGCCGCTACCTCGTTGCGCGCCATCGAAGAGATGTTGTAGCAGTGACGGAAGCTCTGGCGCATGGGCGGTCAGATAGGGGAACTCGACGATCACCAGCAGCGGTGGCAGGCCGCGTGGCGTCGTCCGGGCAGCCACATCCAGGGCTGATCGAATCAATTGTTCCCAGGGCTCCACTGTTCCGCCGCTCGGTGGGACAAGACCGACATGCCCGGCGACATCACTGCTGAATCGGATTCGCGCTGCCCGATCACCCTCGTCCTGCACGCATACCGTATACAGGCCGCCGACTTCTCGGCAGGCCGCAGCCAAAATGTGTGTCTTCCCGGTCCGCCGCCGCCCGGATACCAGGCCGATCCGCAGCGGTCCCTCGGCACCGCCCTCGAACAGGAACCGATCCAGCACCCCCCACTGCCGTTCCCGGCCGACCACCGCTTCAGGCTTCTCCACCACGGCCTCCAAGGTAAATTCATTTACCATTATTTCAGTAGGTGAGTTTACCTACCTCTGGCTTGCGGTGTCATCGCATCCGTTGCGGTTGGTGGCTGGGGGCGATTAGGTGGTCATCGCCGGGACTTCCAGCGAGGCCAAGTGCCCGTCGACCATCCGGTAGACCGCGTCCATGCGGTGCAGGTGGGTGGGGTCGTGGGTGACCAGGATCGTCGCCGCGCGGTGCTCGCGGGCGATGGTGGTGATCAGGTCGAGGACGGCCGCGCCGCGTTCGGAGTCCAGGGCGCTGGTCGGTTCGTCGACGACGAGCAGGGCGGGGTCGTTCATCAGGGCGCGGGCGATATTGACGCGCTGGCGTTGTCCGCCGGACAGCTGGGCCGGGCGCTTGCCCGCGTGCTCGGACAGGCCGACGGCATCGAGCAATTCCCGTGCACGGGAATTGGTTTCGCTGCGTCCGGCGCGTGGTTTGCCACCGAGGTGCGCGGTGACCTCCAGCTGTTCGAGCGCCGTCAGCGCCGGAATGAGGTTCGGCTGCTGGAAGACGATGCCCATCGCGGTGCGGCGGACCTCGGCCGCGGCGCGCCTGCTCAGCGTCGCGAGATCGGTGCTGCCCGTGTCGGTATCGAGGACGACGGCGCCCGAGTCCGGCCGGATCAGCGTCGCCGCCACGGCGAGCAGGCTCGACTTGCCCGAGCCGGACGGGCCGGTGACCGCGGCGATCGTGCCGCCGGGGACGTGCATGGACACCCGGTCGAGGGCGGTGAGCCTGCCCGCGCCGTCGGGGTAGGTGAGGGTGACTTCGGTGAGGGTCAGTGCCATGGGGAGTCCTTCAGCGGGTCGCGCCGAGCGCGGTCAGCGGATCGGTGGTGAACAGGAAGCGCAGCGCGACCGCGGCGCCGAGGAGGCCGAGCAGGATCAGGGCCAGCGCGGGCACCAGCGTGGTCGAGGGCGACAGTACGAACGGCATGGCGTCACCCAGGAACAACGAGGCCACCGCGGTGATGCCGAGACCGATCGTGACGCCGGCGGCCAGCACGATCGCGGCCTGCGCCAGTGCGTCGACGGCCAGCGAACCGGTGGTGGCGCCGAGGGCTTTCAACGTGGCGATGTCGGGCTGGCGCTGCACGGTCCACACCGTGAAGAAGGCGCCGATGACCAGCGCGGAGATCGCGAACAGCAATACCGTCATCAGGGTGAGTGAGCTGTTCTCGGCCTGGTAGGAGCCGATCGCCTGGACGGCGTCCCGCGCGGGCACCGTGTGCGTTCCGGCCTCGGTGTCGAGGTCGTCGCGCGGTGCGTCGCCGGTCACCGCGAGCACGGTCGCCGCGCCCGAGCGCGGGCTCGCGGCCTGCCAATCTCGCATGCTGGTCCAGATCACCGGGGTGTGGCTGTACCACTCGTCGCCCGCGACGCCGGCCACGGTGAATTCGTGGCCCGCGAGCAGGATGGTGTCGCCGGTGCCCGCGGCGAGTTCCCTGGCCGCGGCCGAGCTCAGCACCACGGCTCCCGGAGCGGTAGCAGGGCGATTGCTGAACGCCGACGGGTCACCGCCGAACAACGCGACCTGTTCCGGGTTGGCCCCCGCGTGCTCGGCGCGGGCGCGGGAGATGCCGATCGGGGTGGCGGTGATCCCGCCGGCCGACTGCCACCGCGCCACCTGCTGCTCGGTGAGTACCGACGAGTCGAAGGACGGATCGGCGCCGGTTTCGGCGAAAACCACCTGGTCGGCGTCGACGCCCTGGACCGCCGAAATGTTCTGGTGCGCCAGCCCGGCGGTGAGGCCGCTGAGGAAACTGACCAGCACGGCCACCAGGAGGACGACAGTGGTGATGAGCAGGAAGCGGCCGCGGGCGGCCCGCAGATCTCGGAGTGCGACGAACATGGCTCCACTCTCGCCGCGCACGACCGCCGTGCCATCGCACCGGCGCACGAAACGCCGTCCTCCCAAGGTCTGCCCGCGTTTACACCTTTCGATGGATGCCGGGCCGGTTGCCGCACATAAGCTGGTCGGGTGAACTCGTCCCCACTGACCCCGGTGGTCACCACGCTGCGGCTCGGCCTGCATGTGCTGGTGACGGTGCTGGCGGTGGTGGTCGCGGTGCGGGCGCTGTTGCCCGGCGGCGGTGGGCACGGAGTGTGGGTGCTCGTCCTGACGGTGGTGTGGCTGGCCGTCTACTTCGCGGGCACCGAGCTGCCTCGGCGCTCGGGAGACCGGGTCGCCGCGGGCGCTCCGGCATCGGTCGTCGAGTCGGATGCCGCGCGCGTGACGAGTCCTCGGGGTCCGGTACCGGTGTGGAATTCGTGGGTGGTGTCGGTGTGGCTGGCCACGCTCACCGTGCTGTGGCTGGCGCTGCTCGGGCTCACTCCGGACGCGGTGTATCTCGCCTTCGGGTTGTTCTTCGTCTACCTGCATCTGCTGCCGCGACCGTGGAAACAGGTCGCGGT
>NZ_JBHXMY010000670.1:0-2976 GCF_042720195.1 Nocardia sp. NPDC058497
CATCGTCACCATCGCCTCGGCGGCCTCCAAACTGGCCCCACCCGGGGAATCCACCTACGCCGCGACCAAACACGCTGTCCTGGGCTACCTCACCGGGGTGCGCGAGGAACTGCGCGGCAGCGGCGTGCACGTGTCGGTGATCATGCCCGGCGTGGTCGACACCGAACTCGCGGTCGGCACCGACAGCGGCGCGACCGCCCGCTTGCAGCCCAGCGACGTCGCCGCCGCCGTCGTGAAGGTCCTGCGCCGCCCGCGTTTCGAGGTCACCCTCCCGGCCTCGATCGATCTGCTGGTCCGCATCACCGGCCTGCTACCGCAGTCGCTCCGCGACCAGGTACTGCGCCGCACAGTGCCCAACCAAGTCGAGGCGATGCAGGATTCGAACACCCGCGAAGGCTACGAACACCGCGCCCTGACCGACACCACCGACCCGAGGAAGTCCTGATGACCAATACCGAATCCACCACCGTTCGCCCGATCCCGGAATTCGACGGCGTCCACGACATCTGGCCCCGAGGCAAGCGGCTCGAGGCCATCCGCGAAGCGGCGGGGAACTACCGGGAACGGTTCCTCACCCAGGGTCAGGTGAAAGCGGTCAAGAGCTTCGACATCGCCGCCGCCCCGTATCCCGCGCAGTACGCGTTCCAGAACTACTCGGTCAACCTCAACCCCTTCATCTCGATCATCAACCGCATGTTCGTGATCCAGTTCGAGGGTTTCGACGGCAAGCTCAAGACCCTGGTGTGGGAGCCCACCGTGGCCGCCGGGTCGGCCGAAGCCCCGTTCTACGGCCAGTTGCAGCGCTTCGGTCGCCGCATCGGCCTGGAATCAGCGTTCGTCAAGTACTACAACGACCCCGATCAGGTGCTGCCGCGCCTCGGCTTGACCAACGCCGACGTGGACTACATCAGCTTCGACCACCTCCACGTCCAGGACCCGCGCATGATCGTGGGCAGCAGCGAGCCCATCGAGGGCGAGTCCACACCGCGCGAGCCGTTGTTCCCCAACGCGAAACTGGTCGTGCACCGAAGGGAACTGGGCACCTTCGAATCCATGCACCCGATGCAGTGGGCCTGGTACGTCGACGGCGGCATGAACGGCGTCCCCGAAGACAAGCTCGAGATCTTCGACGGCGATGTCGAACTCGGCGTCGGGGTCAGCCTGCTGTGGACCCCCGGTCACACCGATGGCAACCACTCCCTGGTCGTCAACACCCCCGACGGGGTGTGGGTGTCTTCGGAGAACGGCATGGCCGCCGACAGCTGGCAACCCGAACTGTCGAAGATTCCCGGCGTGCGCCGCACCGCCGAGTTCTACGGGCGCGAGGTCGTGCTCAACGCCAACACCCTCGAGGACTCCCTCGACCAGTACGACTCCATGGTCAAGGAGAAGACCCTCGCCTCCCCGTCGCCGCGAAACCCACAGTGGCGCCAGATCATTCCGTCCTCGGAGTGCGCGAACTGGAAACGCCAGTGGCCGGTCGTGCCGACCTTCAGCCACGGCGGTTTGGACTACGGCACCATCACCGTCCCCACCCGGTAACCCGGGCCCGCGATCCCCACACCCCGCCCGTGTAGGCATCGCGATATTTGCCGGACCGACAGGACACGGCATTGGTGAACACCTGATAATCGGTGTTCACCAGCTGGTCCAGAAGTGCTCAGCGACAACGGGATTCGAGAACGACAACGGGCGGCCGGATATGAAGAAAATTGGGGTAGATCGACATGGCTGTACACACCGGCGCTGATGATCATGTGATAACCGTGAAGCGCTCATTCGCCGCACGGATGACCATCTGGGCATCGCGGATCTTCGTTCGGCCGACACTGTGGCTACTTCCGCTGCACTCGTCGATCGGGGTTTACGGCTACCGTTTCACGCAGATCGTGGCCTGCCGGATGTGGTTCGGTCCGACACTCCCGCACACCAAGGTCGATGCCGCGGGGCCCAATGGCAGGACCGTCGGAGAATGGGTGGGCGGGCAGCCGGAGCCCGGCGGCCGGTTGATCTATTTCATCCACGGCAGCGGATACATCAGTTGCAGCCCGTGGACCCATCGCGGCCTGGTTTCGGAACTGTCGCGCCGACTGCATCGACCCGTCTTCGCCGTGCGCTATCGGTTAGCGCCGAAGTACCGTTTCCCGGCCGCCCACGACGACATTCTCAATGGTTACCTGTCGCTGATCGAACAGGGACACCGGGCGAGCGAGATCATCGTGATGGGCGATTCAGCCGGTGGCCACCTCGCATTGGGGTTGTGTGGCCAACTACGCGAACTCGGTCTCGAACAGCCCGCCGCGGTGGTCGGGTTCTCGAGCGTCGTCGACCCGACATGGCAACTGGCGCAGGCCCACAACAAACTCGTGTGGGACCAGTTCGTCTCCGGCCGCACGGGTCGGCGAATCATGCAGACCTATCTGCGGGGCGCGGATTTCAGTGATCCGCGCCTGGATGTGCTCGGCGCGGTCGGACCCGACCTGCCGCCGATGTTGCTGCAGACGGGAGGAAGCGAAATTCTCGCCTCGGACTCCGAGCACTACGCTGCGGCCGTGCGCTCAGCGGGCGGACGATGCGAGCTCGAAGTGTGGTCGGGGATGTTTCATGTGTTCCAGATGGGATACCCGCGAATGTCGGAGGCACGCAGTGCCCTCGACAGCGTCGAACGGTTCGTCGACAGCATCGACACGAACAACCACGCTCCTGCCTGATCCGGGCACCTCGCTGCCCACCGCGGTGCCCGGAGACTGATCAGCGAACCGGGCCCGGGTTCATGGAACTTCTCGTCGCCGTCGTCGTCCGTGAGGATGCGCTGTCCGCGGCGCACCTATCATTACCAGATGGGTGATGTGCCGAGCCCGCATCCGCTCGGCGAGCTGTTGGCTCGTCGGCGGCGGCGGCGGTTTGTCGGGCGCACCGCCGAGCTAGAGCTGGTGCGCGATGCGCTCGACGGTGCGGAGCCGCCGTTCTCGGTGC
>NZ_JBHXMY010000671.1:0-2952 GCF_042720195.1 Nocardia sp. NPDC058497
GCCCGCGCCCACCCACCCCGGGCGGGGGGGGGTGTATCGCTGGTCAGGTCGTCGCCGACCTTGTCGGTGAGATACACCGAGAACACGAAGGTCAGGGTGACCGCCTGGAACGCCGACGACCCCCAGTCCCACAGCCCCCACGCCAGCACCTGCCCGCGCCCGGCCGCCTCGCCGACGGTCTCGGACGCGTTCACCTCGGTCATGACCGAAGCGTAGAGGGGATCGCGGCTCCCGGCAGGACACATCGGTGTTTCGGCACGCCGTCATTTCATATGAACCTGGTTGCATAGTACCGCGCGTTCCGGATACCCTCGTCCCATGGCACTGGAGCACGCGCTGCTGGTCTCGCTCAGCGAACGGGCCGGTTCGGGCTATGAACTCGCTCGCCGATTCGACAAGTCGATCGGCTATTTCTGGAGTGCCACCCACCAGCAGATCTACCGGGTACTCAAGCGTATGGAGGATTCCGGCTGGGTGACCGTGGAATCGGTGGCTCAGCAGGGAAAACCCGACAAGAAGGTGTACTCGGTCGCTCCCGCCGGTCATACCGAACTGGCCCGCTGGATCGCCGAACCCACCGAGTCGAGCCCGTCCCACGACGAGCTCGGCGTGAAGATCCGTGGCGCCGCGTACGGCGACCTCGACGCCGTCTGCGCCGAGGTGACCCGCCACCGCGCCCAGCACGCGCAGCGACTCGACGAGTACCGGCTCAGCGAAAAGAAATTCTTCCCGGCACCGGACCAGCTCTCCGGCGCCGCCCTGCACCAGTATCTGGTGCTGCGCGCGGGCATCCGCGCGGAGTCCGGCTACGTCGAATGGTGCGACGAAGTACTGCAGGCCCTGCGACCCCGAAAAGGTGACGACCTTCCATGACTGCCTATCCCCACCTGTTCGAGCCACTCGACCTCGGCCACACCACCCTGCGCAACCGGGTGGTCATGGGCTCCATGCACACCGGTCTGGAGGACCGCGCCTGGGACACCAACAAGCTGGCGGCCTACTTCGCCGAGCGCGCCCGCGGCGGTGTCGGCCTGATCATCACCGGCGGTTACGCCCCCAACCGCACCGGCTGGCTGCTCCCGTTCGGCGGCAAGCTGACCACCAAGACCGAGGCCTACCGCCACCGCAGGATCACCAAGGCGGTGCACGCCGAGGGCGGCAAGATCGCCATCCAGATCCTGCACGCCGGTCGCTATTCCTACATGCCGACCAGTGTTTCGGCCTCGGCGATCAAGTCGGCGATCAACCCGTTCAAGCCGCGCGCGCTGTCGAGCAAGGGCGTCGAGAACACCATCGACGACTACGCCCGCTGCGCCGAGCTGGCCAAGTTCGCCGGCTACGACGGCTGCGAGATCATGGGCGGTGAGGGCTATTTCATCAACCAGTTCCTCGCGCCGCGGGTGAACAAGCGCACCGACAAGTGGGGTGGCACGCCGGAGAACCGGCGCAGGCTGCCCGTCGAGATCGCCAAGCGCATCCGCGCCAAGGTCGGCCCCGACTTCATCATCGTGTTCCGGCTGTCGATGGCCGAACTGGTGGAGAAGGGCCAGACCTTCGAGGAGATCATCGCCCTTGCCCAGGAATTGGAGGCCGCGGGCGTCGACATCCTCAATACCGACATCGGCTGGCACGAGGCGCGGGTCCCCACCATCGTCACCTCGGTGCCGCGCGCGGCATTCGTCGAGTTCACCGCCAAGATCGCCCGCAAGGTGAGCATCCCGGTGTGCGCGTCGAACCGGATCAACATGCCCGAGATCGCCGAGGAGATCCTCACCCGCGGTGACGCGGCGCTGATCTCGCTGGCCCGCCCGCTGCTGGCCGACCCGGAATGGGCCAACAAGGCCAAGGGTGACCGCACCGACGAGATCAACACCTGCATCGCCTGCAACCAGGCCTGCCTCGATCACGCCTTCGGCAACAAGAAGGTGTCGTGCCTGGTCAACCCGCGGGCGGGTAGCGAGACCACGCTGCAGCTGCTGCCGACGCGCCGGGCCAAGCGCTTCGCGGTGGTCGGCGCCGGTCCGGCCGGGCTCTCGGCCGCGGTCAGCCTCGCCGAGCGCGGTCATCACGTCGACCTGTTCGAGGCCGACGACAAGATCGGCGGCCAGTTCGACATCGCCCGCCGCATCCCCGGCAAGGAGGAATTCGACGAGTCGATCCGCTACTTCCGCCGCAAGATCGAGCTCACCGGTGTCACCCTGCACCTCGAAAAGCGGGTCGGCGCCGACGAACTCATCGCGGGCAAGTACGACTCGGTGGTGCTGGCGACCGGTGTGCGCCCGCGCATCCCCAACATCCCCGGCATCGACCACCCGATGGTGCTGTCCTACGCCGAGCTGGTGAAGGAGGAGAAGCCGGTCGGCAAGAAGGTCGCGGTGATCGGCGCCGGTGGCATCGGCTACGACGTCAGCGAATACCTCACCGTCGAGGGCCATCCCACGCTCAAGCTCGACGAGTGGAAGGAAGAGTGGGGTGTGGACTCCGAGGACGAGCAGTCCCGCGGCCAGCTCAAGGAGCCCAAGCCCTCCCCCGCCGCCCGCGACGTCGTGCTGCTGCAGCGCAAGTCGACCCCGTTCGGCAAGGACCTCGGCAAGACCTCCGGCTGGGTGCACCGCGCCGCGATCAAGGCCAAGGGTGTCGAGCAGGTCGGCGGCGTGAACTACGAGCGCATCGACGACGCGGGCCTGCACATCAGCTTCGGTGAGAAGCGCGAGAAGCCGCGCGTCATCGAGGTCGACAATGTGATCGTCTGCGCCGGGCAGGAATCGGTGCGCGAACTCGAGGAGCCGTTGCGCGCGGCGGGCGTCGACCTGCACCTCATCGGCGGCGCCGACCTGGCCGCCGAGCTCGACGCCAAGCGGGCCATCGACCAGGGCACCCGCCTGGCGGCGCGCCTGTAATCCCCGAACCCGGTCGTCCGACGCGCGGGACCCCCGTCGCACCGCCCCGCAC
>NZ_JBHXMY010000672.1:0-2949 GCF_042720195.1 Nocardia sp. NPDC058497
CCGTACCCCGGCCGGTTCGGCCGACGGGTCGGTCGAGCTGCCCGCCGCGATCTTCGGCGTCGAGCCCAACCTGGCGCGGATGCACCAGGTCGTCGTGGCTCAGCGCGCCGCGGCGCGGCCGGGCCCGCACTCGACCAAGACCCGCGGCGAGGTCCGTGGCGGTGGCCGCAAGCCGTACCGCCAGAAGGGCACCGGCCGCGCCCGCCAGGGTTCGACCCGTGCGCCGCAGTTCGCCGGCGGTGGCACCGTCCACGGCCCGCAGCCGCGTGACTACAGCCAGCGGACCCCCAAGAAGATGAAGGCCGCCGCCCTGCGTGGCGCCCTGTCCGACCGGGCCCGCAACGAGCGCATCCACGTGATCACCGAGCTGGTCGCGGGTCAGACCCCGTCGACCAAGGCCGCCAAGAGCTTCCTGTCCGAGCTGTCGGACCGCAAGAAGTTCCTGGTCGTCGTCGGTCGCGAGGACGTCGCCGCGTGGAAGAGCGTGGCGAACCTGCAGAACGTGCTGCCGATCGCCCCGGACCAGCTCAACACCTACGACGTCCTCAACAGCGACGAACTGGTGTTCAGCGTCGAGGCCCTGAACGCGTTCGTTCACGGTCCCGCCGAGGCGGCCCAGGAGGAGAGCAAGTGAGCACCATCGCCGACCCCCGCGACATCCTGCTCGCACCGGTCATCTCGGAGAAGTCCTACGGACTGATCGAGGAAGGCACCTACACCTTCCTGGTGCACCCGGATTCGAACAAGACGCAGATCAAGATCGCCGTCGAGAAGGTTTTCGGCGTCAAGGTCACCAGCGTCAACACCGCCAACCGTCAGGGCAAGCGCAAGCGGACCCGCTTCGGTTACGGCAAGCGCAAGGACACCAAGCGCGCGCTCGTGACCATCTCGGCCGACAGCAAGCCCATCGAGATCTTCGGAGGCCCGGTCGCGTAAGCGGCTGGTCATCCAGAAAGTAGAGAAGAACTCATGGCAATCCGTAAGTACAAGCCGACAACGCCGGGCCGTCGTGGCTCCAGCGTCTCGGACTTCGCCGAGATCACCCGGTCGACGCCGGAGAAGTCGCTGCTGCGCCCGCTCACCAAGTCCGGTGGTCGTAACGCGCACGGTCGCATCACCACGCGTCACCGCGGTGGCGGTCACAAGCGTGCCTACCGTGTCATCGACTTCCGTCGCCTGGACAAGGACGGCATCCCGGCCAAGGTCGCGCACATCGAGTACGACCCCAACCGCACCGCCAACATCGCACTGCTGCACTTCGCCGACGGCGAGAAGCGCTACATCATCGCGCCGAAGGGCATCCAGCAGGGCAGCCCGATCGAGTCCGGCCCCACGGCCGACATCAAGCCGGGCAACAACCTGCCGCTGCGCAACATCCCGACCGGTACCACGATCCACAACGTGGAGCTGCGTCCGGGCGGCGGCGCCAAGATGGCCCGTGCCGCAGGCATGAGCATCCAGCTGCTTGGCAAGGAAGGGCCGTACGCGACCCTGCGTATGCCCTCCGGTGAAATCCGCCGTGTCGACGTGCGCTGCCGCGCCACCGTCGGCGAGGTCGGCAACGCCGAGCAGTCGAACATCAACTGGGGCAAGGCCGGCCGTATGCGCTGGAAGGGCCGTCGTCCTACCGTCCGTGGTGTCGTCATGAACCCGGTCGACCACCCGCACGGTGGTGGTGAGGGTAAGACCTCCGGTGGTCGCCACCCGGTCTCCCCGTGGGGTCAGCCTGAGGGCCGCACCCGCAAGCCCAACCGCCCGAGCGACAAGCTCATCGTTCGCCGCCGCAAGACCGGCAAGAAGCGCTAAGGAGGAGGTAAGAAATGCCACGCAGCCTCAAGAAGGGCCCGTTCGTCGACGACCACCTCCTCGCGAAGGTGGACGTGCAGAACGAAAAGGGCACGAAGCAGGTCATCAAGACCTGGTCGCGTCGCTCGACCATCATCCCCGATTTCATCGGCCACACTTTCGCCGTCCACGACGGTCGCAAGCATGTCCCGGTGTTCGTGTCGGACAACATGGTCGGCCACAAGCTCGGTGAGTTCGCGCCGACCAGGACGTTCAAGAGCCACGTCAAGGACGACCGGAAGAGCAAGCGGCGATGACTGAAACTGTTCAGAACCCGACTGCCCGCGCCACCGCCAAGCACGTGCGGGTCACCCCGATGAAGGCGCGTCGCGTCGTGGACCTGGTCCGCGGCAAGCGTGTCGAGGACGCCCTGGCGATCCTGAAGTTCGCGCCGCAGGCCGCGAGCGAGCCGGTTGCCAAGGTCGTGGCCAGTGCCGCGGCGAACGCCGAGAACAACCTCGGCCTCAACCCGGCCACCCTGGTCATCTCGACGGCTTTCGTCGACGAGGGTGCCACCATGAAGCGTTTCCAGCCGCGGGCCCAGGGCCGCGCGTTCCGGATCCGCAAGCGCACGAGCCACATCACCATCGAGGTCGAGAGCGTGCCCACTGCCGGCGCTGCCACTCGTAGCCGCCGGAAGGGAGGGGCAAAGTAAATGGGACAGAAAATCAACCCCCATGGCTTCCGCCTCGGTATCACCACCGACTGGAAGTCGCGTTGGTACGCGGACAAGCAGTACGCGGAATACGTGAAGGAAGACGTTCAGATCCGCAAGCTCCTCGCCACCGGCATGGAGCGGGCAGGCATCTCGAAGGTCGAGATCGAGCGCACCCGTGATCGCGTCCGTGTGGATATCCACACCGCGCGTCCCGGCATCGTGATCGGTCGCCGTGGCGCGGAGGCCGACCGCATCCGCGCCGAGCTGGAGAAGCTCACCAAGAAGCAGGTTCAGCTGAACATCCTCGAGGTCAAGAACCCCGAGTCGGATGCGCAGCTGGTTGCTCAGGGTGTCGCCGAGCAGCTGTCCAACCGTGTGGCGTTCCGTCGCGCGATGCGTAAGGCCATCCAGTCGGCCTTGAGTTCGCCGAACGTAAAGGGCATCCG
>NZ_JBHXMY010000673.1:0-2945 GCF_042720195.1 Nocardia sp. NPDC058497
GATCAGCTTGGCGAAGATTTTGCCGCGATGGGCGTCGATTCCCGCCTTCGTGTGCTGGGTGGTGGCCCATTTGGAGTGGCCGCTCATGCCCTACTTCCTTCAGGTCGGTTGCGCGTCTGCCCGGGCGGACAAGCTCGATCCAGCCTACTCGGACCGCGCACGACCGTGGACGCGGGCGTTCACCAAGCCTTGCGCACCAGGTCCACGAACAGCTCGTGCACCCGCAGATCGCCGGTGACCTCGGGGTGGAACGAGGTCGCCACGACATTGCCCTGCCGGGCGGCGACGATGCGGCCCTGCGCCGGACCGTGCGGCACGCGCGCCAGCACCTCGACGCCGTCACCGACCCGCTCGACCCACGGCGCGCGGATGAACACGGCCCGCACCGGTGTGTCGAGGCCGGTGAAATCGAGGTCGGTCTCGAAGGAGTCGACCTGGCGGCCGAAGGCGTTGCGCCGCACCGTCATATCGATGCCGGACAGGTGCTGGGCGTCGGCCCTGGTGTCGAGGACCTCCGAGGCCAGCAGGATCATGCCCGCGCAGGAGCCGAAGGCGGGCATCCCGTCACGCAGTCGCGCGCGCAGCGGTTCGAGCAGCTCGAAGGCCTCCAGCAGCTTGGAGATGGTGGTCGACTCACCGCCGGGCAGCACCAGCCCGTCGACGGCGGCCAGCTCGGATTCGCGGCGTACCAGCACCGCGTCGGCGCCACAGTGTTCCAGCGCGGCAACATGTTCGCGCACGTCACCCTGGAGCGCGAGGACGCCGATGGTCGGCCGGGCGGCAGCGGAGGATGCGTTCACAGGCGCTGAGCTTACGAGCCGGGCCGGTGTGCGCCCGCTCACGGTCGCCGTCAAGGTTGCGTCAACGCCGGGTGCGTTCGGGCCCGACGGGTCGACACTCACAAGGGTGATTGCACTTCTGCCGCGCAGGAGCTCCGGACCTGCGCCGATCGTCCCGCACCGCCGCGGGCTCACCGTCTCGACCGGGCTGGCCGGTCTGTCCCTGGACGCGATGGCATCGGTCTCCTACGGCCCCGAGGCGATCGTGCTGGTGCTGGCCACCGCGGGCGGTCTCGGCCTCGGGATGACCCTGCCGGTGACGCTGGCCATCGCCGCACTGCTGGCAGTCCTCATCGCCTCCTACCGGCAGGTCATCGCGGCGTTCCCGAACGGCGGTGGCGCCTACGCGGTCGCCAAGCATCACCTCGGGCACCGCACCAGCCTGCTGGCGGCCGCCTCGCTGATCGTCGACTACGTGCTCAATGTGGCGGTCTCGATCGCCGCCGGTGTCGCGGCGCTGACCTCGGCATTCCCCGCCCTGCACGGCTACACGGTCTGGATCTGCCTGGCGGTGCTGGTCGGTATCACCGCGCTGAACCTGCTCGGCATCACCGAGAGCGCCCGCGCGTTCATGGTGCCGACGGCGGTGTTCGTGGCGGGCATCTTCGTGGTGATCATCGGCGGGCTGCTGCGCACCGAACCGGCGGCCGTCACGGAGGGAACGGCCGCCGTGAGCGAGATCCACACCGTCGGCGTGCTGTTGTTGCTCAAGGCGTTCTCCAGCGGCTGCGCGGCACTGACCGGCGTGGAGGCCATCGCCAACGCGGTACCGAGCTTCCAGGAACCCCGAGTGCGACGCGCGCAGCGAGCCGAGGTCGCGCTGGGCCTGCTGCTCGGCACAATGCTGATCGGGCTGGCGGTGCTGATCGAGAAGTTCTCGCTGCGGCCGATCGAGGGCACGACCGTGCTGTCGCAACTGACCGAGGCGGCGCTGGGTCACGGAGTCGGTTACTACATCGTCCAGTTCGCGACGGTCGTGCTGCTGGCATTGGCCGCGAACACCTCCTACGGCGGCCTGCCGACGCTGACCCGCCTGCTCGCCGACGACAACTGCCTGCCGCACCGGTTCGCCGTCGCCACCCCCCGCCAGGTCTACCGCTACGGCGTGCTGACCCTCGGCGCGAGCGCCGCGGTGCTGCTGGTGGCCGCCGCGGGCAATATGAACGCGCTCGTCCCGCTGTTCGCGATCGGGGTGTTCGTCGGCTTCACCATCGCGCAGACCGGCATGGTCCGGCACTGGTGGCAGACCAGGGCCGCCGTCGGCGGTGGCGAATCGCCCTCAACGGATTCGGCGCGGTGCTGACTCTCGTCGCCGCCGTCGTCACCACCGCGATGAAGTTCACCGAGGGCGCCTGGCTGATCGTGCTCGTCCTGCCCGCGCTCATGGTCGGCATGGAGCGAATCCGCAACGCCTACACCAAGATCGGGCATTCCCGCGGTACTGCCGGTGCGCTGCCCGCGCAGCCGCGCCCGACGGGCACCGCCATCATCGTGCCGATCGCCGAGGTGTGCGAACTCGGCCGGGAGGCGTTGTCGGCGGCCATGTCGATCGGTGACGACATCACCGCGATACACGTCTGCCTGCCGGGCGAGTCGACGGCCGCGTTCGCCAAAGCCTGGGAGGCATGGCATCCCGAGGTGCGCCTTGTCATGCTAGAAGACAGTGACGCGACCGTCGGTGGACCCGTCGCCGCCTATGTGCGTGAGCATTTCGCCGGGCGGCGCAAGGTCGTGGTGATCGCCGAGGTCGATCCGCCCTCGGGCTGGGAGCGCGTCCTGCCCAGCCACCGCAGCGACGAACTCGAACGCGTCCTGCGCAAGATGACCGACACCGTGGTGTGCCACCTGCGCGTGCAGGTGAGCTGACAGCATGTCTGAAAACTGGATGGATTTCAGACACGAGCCGGTCGTGGGTCTTGACCAGCCTGTTAGCGACCTGATGAGCGAAATGACGCCGAATATTCCCGACTCGATGATGATGGCGTCCCAAGCGGGCGGCCGCCCGCGCACGATTGTGCGACCCGTCTGTTTCCGTGCCACCGACTTCGCCAGGCGGCGGGTGGGGGGGCGCGGGGCCGCCCACGGGGTTTTTGGGGTGTGTGTCAC
>NZ_JBHXMY010000674.1:0-2945 GCF_042720195.1 Nocardia sp. NPDC058497
GATTTCGGCACCTACGAAATCGAACGGATGTGGCAGCCGAAGCCGCTCTCTGATTTCCTCAACGTGCCGTTCGGGCTCGACGCGGCAGGCAAGCCGGTGCGGCTCGACATCAAGGAATCCGGCCAGCAGGGCATGGGTCCTCATGGATTGTGTATCGGCGCAACCGGTTCCGGGAAGTCGGAGGTGCTGCGGACATTGGTGTTGGGGCAGGCCGTCTCGCACTCACCGGAGCGGCTGGCGTTCGTGCTCGTCGACTACAAGGGTGGCGCGGCGTTCGCCGGTCTCGACGATCTGCCGCACACCACGGCGATGGTGTCCAACCTCGCCGACGACGCCGGGCTCGTCGATCGTCTCCATGACGCCTTGCTGGGTGAGCTCCAGCGGCGTCAGCGGGTGTTGCAGGACGCGGGATCGCTGCCCAATGTCACCGAGTACAACGACCGCCGCGACGCCGGGCAGGACCTGCCACCGCTCCCCAACCTGTTCGTGGTGATCGACGAGTTCGGCGAGATCCTGTCCGCCAAACCGGATTTCATCGACTTGTTCGTCCAGATCGGCCGGATCGGGCGCTCCGTCGGCGTGCATCTGCTGCTGGCCACCCAGCGCCTGGAGGAGGGGCGGCTGCGTGGTCTGGAGTCGCATCTGTCCTATCGCATCGGCTTGCGGACCTTCACCGCGCAGGAGTCACGGACGGCGCTCGGGATACCCGACGCCCATTCGCTGCCGCCGGTGCCCGGGTCCGGGATTCTGAAGGTCGACCCGGATATCTGCACCCGGTTCAAAGCCGCGTACGTCTCCGGCGTGTACGAGCCGACCGAAGACAAGGTGGCGGCCGAGATCCCCCCGGTGCCGATGCCGTTCGGGCTGTTCAACGACACCGCCGAGTGGCTGCGAGATCGAGCAGGCAGCGGCCCGGCTCGACCGACCACCGCACCGGACCGGTTCGCCGCGACGACCCTCGACGTGGTGGTTTCCCGGATGCGTCAGGCCGCCGCGCAGGTTCAGCAGATCTGGCTGCCACCGCTACCCACTCAGCTCGATTTCACCCGGGTCCTCGGCCCGATCGCCGTGGACGGCGAACGCGGCCTGACCACCGTGGACAGCTCTCGGCACGCGAGCCTGCGGATCCCGCTGGGCTTGCTCGACAAGCCGTTGGAGCAGTGGCAGGGACCGTTCACCATCGACCTACGCGCCGCCGGTGGCAATGTCTGCATTCTCGGCGCGCCGCAGTCGGGCAAGACCGGCGCACTACGGAGCCTCGTCATCGGTGCCGCGCTGACCCACACGCCACGCGAGGTGGCCTTCTACGCGGTGGACCTCGGTGGTAGCGCGCTCACGGTGCTGGAAGGTCTCCCCCATGTCGGTGGCGTCGCGACCCGCTTCGACCCCGACCGGATCCGCCGCACGATCGCCGAGGTCAGAGGTCACCTCACCCGGCGCGAGGCGATCTACGCCGAGCATCGGATCGATTCCGCCGACGAGTTGCGCCGCAGGCAGGGATCACTGCCGGAGCTCGAGGTCGCCGACATCTTCCTGGTCGTCGACGGGTGGGCGACCCTGAAAGACGAGTACGAGGATCTGCTGCCCGTGGTCCAGGAAATCGGGGCCAGAGGGCTCGGCTTCGGCGTGCATCTCGTGCTGACCACCGGTCGCTGGGCCGATCTGCGGCTGCCGATGCAAGCCGTGATCGGCACCAAGATCGAGTTGCGCCTCAACGATCCGCTCGACTCCACCATCTCCCGCAAGATCGTCGAGAACATCCGTGCCGACACTCCCGGACGATGCGTCGGCGCCGACAAGCTGCTCGCCCAGATCAGCCTGCCCGTGCTGCATGCGGGCGACGATGCCGGGCCGACGGACCAGGTGGCCGCGACCGTCGCGGCGATCGCCGAAGCCTGGCCGGGACCGCAGGCTCCAGAGGTTCGGATGCTGCCGACGCGGCTGAGCTTCGACGAGCATCGCGCACGCAATCCCGGTGTGCCGTCGGTGTTGCTCGGCGTCGACGAGACCGAACTCGGACCGGTCACCCTCGATCTGCTCGGCAGTGACCAGCACCTGCTCGTCTTCGGCGACGCCGAGTCCGGCAAGACGAACCTGGCTCGCGTCATCATCGCCGAACTGATCGGGCACCGTCGGGACGACGAGGTGGTCCTGGCGTTGTTCGACGTCCGGCGCACCCTGCTCGACGAAGTCCCCGACCAGTACCTCGGCGCCTACGCGGGAACCCAGGCCGCAGGCGCGGGGATCGCAGGCGGCATCGCGGGCGAACTCGCCAAACGGCTGCCACCCGAGGACGTCACTCCCGCGCAGCTCCGTGACCGCTCGTGGTGGAACGGACCAGAGATCTTCGTGATCGCCGACGATTTCGACCTGCTCTCCCCCAGCGGACCCGGCCCGCTGGCCGCGCTGCTGCCCTACCTGCCGCACGCGCGCGACATCGGCCTGCATCTGCTGGTGTTCCGGCGATCCGGCGGTGCGGCGCGTGCCCTGTTCGAACCCGTCATCCAGGCGCTCAAAGAGCAGGGTGCCACCGGCATTCTGCTCTCCGGTGACCGCCAGGAGGGCCAGATATGGCCCGGTGCGGCGATGTCGGTCCAGCCGCCGGGACGCGGGCTGCTCGTGCGTCGCGGGCGCGCGCCGATTCGGTTCCAGATCGCGCTGCGGGAGGGGGCAGTGGTGTGCTAGGTCAAGAAATGTCGCAACCCCGGCGCCGCTAGGGCCTGTCGCCTGTCTCGAAGTAGTGGACCCGGCATACGCGCTGTCGCTCCACCAGCCGCCCCGACAGCCGTCGATCACTGCGCTGAACGTTCACTATCCGGCGATCGGTCGAAATCGGGACGATCGGAGCCTTTGTTGAATGCTCAGCGCGTGCCCGCAGCGCCGTCGACGGACTTCGAAACAGGCCATAGGCGCGGCGCCGGGATCAGGCATGAACGTGCCAGGCC
>NZ_JBHXMY010000675.1:0-2944 GCF_042720195.1 Nocardia sp. NPDC058497
CGCGCCAAGGCCACCGTCGGTGAGATCTCCGACGCACTGGAGAAGGTGTACGGCCGCCATCAGGCCGAAATCCGTACGCTCTCCGGTGTGTACCGTGACGAAGCAGGCAAGGCATCCAACATCGGCGCGGCCATCGCGCTCGTCGAGGAGTTCGCCGAAGCCGAGGGCCGTCGTCCCCGCATCCTGGTCGCCAAGATGGGCCAGGACGGCCACGACCGCGGCCAGAAGGTGATCGCCACCGCGTTCGCCGACCTCGGCATGGACGTCGATGTGGGCCCGCTGTTCCAGACCCCCGAAGAGGTGGCGCGCCAGGCGGCCGACAACGACGTGCACATCGTCGGTGTCTCCTCGCTGGCCGCGGGTCACCTCACGCTGGTGCCCGCCCTGCGGCAGGCACTGGCCGATGTCGGTCGCCCCGACATCATGGTCATCGTCGGCGGCGTCATCCCGCCCGGCGACTTCGACGAGCTCTACGAGGCAGGCGCGGCGGCGATCTTCCCGCCCGGCACCG
Organism: Nocardia sp. NPDC058497; assembly: GCF_042720195.1. NCBI lineage: Bacteria > Bacillati > Actinomycetota > Actinomycetes > Mycobacteriales > Nocardiaceae > Nocardia > Nocardia sp. NPDC058497. The sequence continues at coordinate 512 of NZ_JBHXMY010000675.1, forward strand.
TGATCGCCGACGCCGCCATCGATCTGCTGAAGAAGCTGGCCGCCTCCCTCGGCCACGAGATCGGCGGCGGCACAGCCGAATGAGCGACGCCGCACACACGGCCGGGGGTGGGCAGCCCCATCCCCGGCTCGGCACCACCGCGGGTGTCGGTGCCCCGCGCAACGGCGACCGGACCGTCACCGGCGTCCGCCGCACCATCGACGTCGACGCGCTCGCCGACGAGGTGAAGGCCGGACAGCGCTCGGCACTGGCCCGTGCGATCACCCTGGTGGAATCCACCCGGGCCGACCACCGCGAACTGGCCCAGCAGTTGCTGCTGCGGCTGGGCACCGAGCCGGGCACCGTGGTGTCCAACCGGGTCGGCATCACCGGTGTCCCCGGCGTCGGCAAGTCGACGTTCATCGACGCGCTCGGCATGTACCTGCTCGGCAAGGGGCATCGGGTCGCGGTCCTGGCCGTCGACCCGTCCTCGACCCGCACGGGCGGTTCGATCCTCGGTGACAAGACGCGCATGGCCCGGTTGTCGCTGGAAGCCGACGCGTTCATCCGGCCCTCGCCCACCGCGGGCACCCTCGGCGGTGTCGCCAAGGCCACCCGCGAGACCATCGTGCTGCTGGAGGCGGCCGGCTACGACGTGATCCTGGTCGAGACCGTCGGCGTCGGCCAGTCCGAGGTGACTGTCGCCAACATGGTCGACGTCTTCTGCTTCCTCACCCTCGCCCGCACCGGTGACCAGCTGCAGGGCATCAAGAAGGGTGTGCTGGAACTGGCCGAGCTCGTCGCGGTAAACAAGGCTGACGGCAAGCACGAGATGGAAGCCAAGAGCGCGGCCCGCGAACTCCAAGGCGCCCTGCGCTTGATCCACCCGCACGACGCCCTCTGGCGCCCGCCCGTGCTCACCATGAGCGGCCTGGAAGGCCAGGGCCTGGACAAGTTCTGGGACACCGTCCTCGAGCACCGCCGCGTCCTCACCGACGCGGGGGAGTTCGCCGAGAAGCGCCGCCGCCAGCAGGTCGACTGGACCTGGACCATGGTCCACGACCAGATCCTGCGCCGTCTCGCCGACAACCCGGCCGTGAAATCCGTTCGCGCCCAGGTGGAGTCCGCGGTCCGTGCCGGAACCCTCACCCCTGCGCTCGCGGCGGAGAGGATCCTGGCCGCTTTCGACGCCTGATCACCGGGCCGTCACTCGGCAACTCGAACGGATTCACGAGCGCGACACCGGTATGCGCGAAGTGTTTGGTATTGCGGGTCGCCACGGTGTGTCCGTGCGTCAGGGCGGTGGCGGCGATGAGTCCGTCGCTCACATCGATAGCGGTGGTGGCGATCAGCGCCCACTGATGTGCTACGGCGGTATCCACCGGCAGGATCCGGTGGGTGAAACTGCCTTCGATCTCGTCAACGGCGCGCTCGAGTCGATCGGCACGGGCTGATTCGGTCCGGGCGCGCAGCAGGGCGATGCCGCGCCGGAGTTCGCCCACCGTGATCACGCTCAGCCATTGCTCGCTGCCACGGTTGCGCTCGAACCAGCCGAGTACCGCCGCAGCGGGCCGCTGCCGCATCAGCTCGGACAGGACATTGGTATCGATGAGGTAGCTCACGGCAGCTCGGTGAGGTCGAGATCACGCGGCATCGACGACTGTCTCGAGCTTTCGATCTCGTCGACGACGTCGGCGACCTCATCGCCCAATCCGCCGAACGTCACCAGTAGGCGGTCGACGAAACCGATATCGGGCCGGACCAGTCGACGATACTCGGCGATATCGATGACAACGGCGACTTCGTCGCCATGCTTGGTGATCGTCTGCGGTCCTTCGGTCTCGACGGCACGAAGGACTTCGGAGAAGCGCTGCTTGGCTTCTTGTACTTGCCACCGCGTCATCATCACTCCTTACAAGGCGCGATACTGTCTGGACAGACTAGACTGAAATCGACCAGATGTCGATGCCCTCACGGAGTACCTCGAGTCCATCGCCTGACAACGGCTCACCCGTGCCCCATCGCCCCCATGTCCATCGGCGCCGGCTGCTGTCCCGGCGCCAGGACCAGGAACTGACCCATCATGCCCTGGTCCTCGTGGTGCAGCAGATGGCAGTGGTACATGTACGGGAACGTCGGGTCGGTGTGATCGGCGAAGTGCATGGCCAGGGTGTAGGTGGCGCCCGGCGCGGTATAGACGGTGTCCTTCCAGCCGGAAAGCGCTGGGGGCGGCGGGTTTCCGTCGATCGCCAGGATCTGGAACTGGACATCGTGGACGTGGAAGTTGTGCGGCCAGTCGTCCTTGTTGCGCACCGACCAGACCTCGGTGGTGTCGACGGGAATCGCCATATCGATGCGGTTCATGTCCATCCGGCGGTTGTTGATCATGAACCACTGCAACTCGAAGGTCCGGGTCGGCGCCGTGTTCGCCGCGGCGTGTGGGCTCATCGGCAC
>NZ_JBHXMY010000676.1:0-2944 GCF_042720195.1 Nocardia sp. NPDC058497
GTCAGCGAACATAGTGCGTCGTTGCTTCGGGAGGTCACCATGGATTGGTTGTTCACTCACAAGTCTCTGCGGCGCGGCGCGGCCGCCCTCGTGCTGCCCGCCGCCCTGATCGGCGCGATAGCCACCGCGGCGCCCGCGTTCGCCGCACCCTCACCCGACCCGCTCGCCGGCATCGCCGAGGGCATCGCGCGCGCGACGAATTCCGTTGCGGGTGTTGGCGGTATCGAGCTGCCCGACACCTACGGCCCCGAGACCGCGATCGTGGTGCTCGGCTACGGGCTGCTGCCGGACGGCACCATGCGCGCTGAGCTGAGCAACCGGCTGCACGCCGCGTTGGTCCAGGCGTTCATGTCACCCGCCTCCCCGGTGATCGTCACCGGCGGGAATCCGCGCAACGGTGTCACCGAGGCGCAGGTGATGGCGGACTGGCTCAATATCCGCGGGGTGGCCAGGCAGCGGATCTACACCGAGACCCAGGCGGGTTCGACCGTGCAGAACGCGGAGTTCTCCGCGAAGTTGATGGAGGCGCTCGGCGTGCACAAGGCCGTGCTCATCACCTCCGCCGATCACATGCGCCGGGCACTGGACAACTTCCTGGCCGCCGGTATTCCGGTGGTCGCGACGATGACGCCGGACGTGGCTCCGCTGTGGGCGCAGCCGTTCGGCACGGGAAGTTAGCGTCGGGAAGTTGGCGTTCGGGCGCGCCGAAGTCGGTGTGGCGCACTACGATGCGTCTGGCGTCGTCGCGGGGTGCGGTGGTGCCACGACTTGGACAGGGGTATGCGATGGACAGGCCTGCGTGGGCACCAGAGGGCGTCGATATGCAGCATCCGAGCCCGGCTCGGATGTATGACGCCTTGCTCGGCGGCTCGCACAATTTCGCCGTCGACCGGATGGCGGCGGAGATGGGGACCAAGCTCGTCCCCGATCTGCCGCGGCTGGCGCTGAGCAACCGTGCCTTTCTGCGCCGGGCGGTGCGCTTCATGCTCGACGCCGGGATCCGGCAGTTCCTCGACATCGGCTCCGGCATCCCCACCGCTGGCAATGTGCACGAGATCGTGCACGAGATCGATCCTGAGGCACGGGTGCTCTATGTCGACATCGACCCGGTCGCGGTCGTCCACTCCCGGACCATCTTGCAGGGCCGGGAACGGGCGGGCGCGATCGAGGCCGATCTGCGCAAGTCCGACGAGCTGATCGCCGCGGTGCGCGAGACCGGGCTCATCGACTTCGACGAACCGGTCGGTCTGCTGCTGATCGCGGTGCTGCATCTGGTGCAGGACGAGGATGATCCGGCGGGCAAGGTCGCCGCGCTGCGCGAGGTGGTCGCGCCGGGTAGTTTCATAGCCATTTCACATCTCACCTCCGCGATGCGGCCGGAGGATGCCGGTAAGCTGGGAGAGCACTCCGCCAACGAGACCAGGGTCGGTATCCGATTCCGGTCCGAGGACGCGATCGTGGCGATGTTTCAGGGTTGGGGCATGGTGTCGCCCGGCGTCGTCGCCCTGCCGGCGTGGCGGCCGGAGTCGGAGCGGGACCAGCACGAGAAGCCGGGCCGATCGCTCGGCCTGGCCGGGGTTGCGTGCAAAGAATGAGCTGCCGGTTCGGTGGTGCTATGAGATGACAGGGTGGACGAGTAGTGGGGTCGTGGGAGCTGGCGCAGCGGTGGGCCGATGCCCTCGACGGCGTCGTCGCTCCCACGCTCAACCGCTCCCAGATCGAGGAGATGCTCGCCGCCCTGTGCACCGGGCTGATCGACGCGGCGTGCGGTGGCGAGGATCCCGATGTCGCCCGTCGTGCCGCCCGGATGCTGGTCGCGGCCAACTATCGTGATCCGGCGGCGGTCAGCCGATCGGTGCGGGTGATCTGCGAGGACCTGGCCACTATCGCCGCCGACGGGCCCGACGATCCGGCGCTGCCCGAGGTCAGAGACCGCGTGATCGGCCTGGCCGCCGACTTCGCCGCCGGTTTCACCGGGGCACTGCGGGCGGCGGCCCTGGCCGAGCAGGAATCGACCTTGGCCGCGGTGCTCGCGTCCGCACAGGAAGCCGAGAGCCGCCGGGCGCTGTCGGAAGCCCGCTTCGAGGCGGTGTTCGACGGTGCACTGGTCGGCATCGGCACCGTCGACATGTCCGGCAAGGTGGTGAACTGTAATGCCACCATGGCCGAGATGCTCGGCCGCACCCCGGAGACGATGCCGGGCCGGACCGTCGCCGACATCCTCGGCCCGCAGAACCTCAACCACGCGTTCGTCGAACTGCAGCGCATGGTCACCGGCGAATCCGAGAGCTTTCGCACCGAGACCGAGCATGTGCACGACGACGGCGAGGTCACCGCCATCGACCTGTCGATGTCGGCGGTGCGCGACGCCGACGGCAATATCCGGTTCCTGATCGGCGTCGCGGTCGACGTCACCGAACGCAAACAACTCGCCGACCGGCTGTGGCACGACGCGAACCACGACGCGCTCACCGGCCTGCCCAACCGCCCGCACCTGTTCGGCCGCCTCGCCGACGCCGAACCACCGATCGGGGTCTGCTACCTGGACCTGGACGGCTTCAAGGAGATCAACGACCTATGGGGGCACACGGTCGGTGACCGGGTGCTGCGGGTCGTCGCCGATCGGATGCGCGACGGTGTCCGCCCGCTGGACGCGATGGCCGCCCGGATCGGCGGTGACGAGTTCCTGGTGCTGGTGGAGAACTGTTCGGGGGAGGCGCAATTGGTGGAGCTGGCCGATGATCTGATGTCGGCGCTGGAGGCACCGCTCGAGGTGGACGGGCACATGCTCGCGGTGGGCGTGAGCATCGGCGCCGCCTACTTCGACGAACTACCCGGCACGGTCGACGAATTGGTGCACGCGGCCGATTCGGCGATGTACCGGAACAAGCACGACACACGCCGCTATACCGGCCCGGAGCGGGCGCGCCGGGGAGGGTGCGCC
>NZ_JBHXMY010000677.1:0-2943 GCF_042720195.1 Nocardia sp. NPDC058497
GTGTATAAGAGACAGGAACGCGGTTGGCGCACACACAGGTTGCGGGTTTCGCACGCTTTCCACTCGGTATTGATGGAGCCGATGCTGGATGAGTTCGCTTCGGCGATCGAGGGTTTGGCGTTCGGTCGTCCGAACCTGCCGCTGATCTCCACGGTGACCGGTGCCCGGATCGTCGAGGAGATGTCGGAGCCGTCGTATTGGGTCGGTCAGGTTCGTGACACGGTGCGTTTCGCCGATGCGGTCGCGACGATGGCAGGCACGGGTGTGGCCAGGTTCGCCGAGGTCGGGCCTGATGCGGTGTTGACTCCGATGATCGCCCAGACTCTCGACGACGGGCAGGCGAGCGCGGCGGCTGCGGTGGCTGCTCCTGTGGTGGTGGCGTTGGCGCGTCGAGACCATGCCGACCCGTCCACGGTGGTGGGTGGGGTAGCCGGATTGTTCGTCTCCGGCGCCGAGGTGGACTGGGCCGGTCTGTATGCCGGTACCAGAGCCGAGCGAATCGACCTGCCCACCTACGCTTTCCAGCGTCGACGCTATTGGGTGACCGAAGGGCCCGCCGCCGGTGGTCATGCCAGGGCGATGGGTCTCGTCGCTACCGGACACCCCCTGGTCTCTGCGGTCGTCTCGCAACCGGACTCCGACGCGGTAACTCTCACCGGTCGCCTGTCGGTGCCGACGCACCCGTGGCTGGCCGACCACACGGTGGTGGACACCGTGCTGTTCCCCGGTACCGGTGTGGTCGAACTCGCCCTGCACGCCGGAGAACAGGTCGGCTGCTCGACCCTCGAGGAACTGGTCCTCCAAGCCCCGGTGGCGCTGTCGGAGTCCGCCGGACTCGCGGTGCGCGTTGTGGTCGGTGCCGAGGACGAGACCGGCCGTCGCGCGGTGCGGATCTTCTCTCGGCCCGATGACGGTGCTGATTCGGTGGCGTCGTGGACGCGCAACGCCGAGGGCGTGCTCGCGTCCGGATTCGACAGCGCGGCTGTGGATCTGGTGCAGTGGCCGCCCGCGGGCGGGGTCGCGGTCGATATCGAAGGGGTTTACGACTCCCTCGATGCGCAGGGCTACCACTACGGCCCGGTGTTCCAGGCGCTGAAGTCGGTCTGGCGCGGATCCGACGGGCTGCTCTACGCCGAGGTCGAATTGCCCGAGCAAGCCCGATCCGAGGCGGAGCGTTTCGGTGTGCATCCGGCGTTGCTCGATGCGGCGTTGCATGCCTTGCGTTTCGCCGATGACACTTCGACGGAGGGCACCGGTCTGGCGTTGCCGTTCGAGTGGTCCGGTGTCACGGTGCATGCGGCCGGGGCCGATGCGTTGCGTGTTCGGCTCACTCGCGTCGGCGAGCACGGTGTCGCACTGGATGTGGCCGACATGACGGGCGCCGCGGTGGCGACGGTGCGGCATTTGGCGTCCCGGCCGATCGATCCCGCGCAGCTGACTGTCGGCACGTCCGTCGTCGGTAATGCGTTGTTCCAGATGGGCTGGGCACCGATCGCGGTGCGTGCAGCCGAAGTCTCCGCGACAGCGTGGGCGGAGCTCGGTGAGCGGGTTCCGCAGGTGGTCGTGTTGGACTGCCCGACGGGCAATGATCCCGCCGCTATCCACGCTGCGACCCATGAGGTTCTCGAGGTATTGCAGTCCTGGATCGCGGATCATCGGTTCAGTGAGTCGGTGCTCGTCGTCCAGACCGGTGGTGCTGTCTCGGTTGCCGGGGAAGACATCACGAACTTGGCCGGTGCGGCCGTGGGTGGTCTGGTTCGTTCCGCGCAGGCGGAGAATCCTGGCCGGATCGTGTTGATCGACACCGATTCCGAACTCGACGGGCTGCTGGGCGGGATTGTCGCCGCGGCCGAACCGCAGGTGGCGGTGCGTGATGGGCAAGTACACAGTGCGCGCCTCGGCCGGATATCCGCGACGACCGCTTCGGCTGAAGGTTCCTCCGCGGCCGATTCGGCGGTGGGTTCGTCCTTTGGCCCGGACGACACTGTTCTGGTCACCGGTGCGGGTGGTTTGCTCGGTGGATTGTTCGCTCGGCACCTGGTTGCCACGTGCGGTGTCCGTCGCCTGCTGTTGTTGAGCAGGCGTGGTGAATCCGCTCCCGGTGCCGCTGAGCTGCGAGTGGAGTTGCAGCGTCTCGGTGCCGAGGTCGGGTTCGTGGCTTGTGATGTCGCCGATCGTGGCGCGCTCGCGCGGGTATTGGCGGGCGTGCCTGCCGATCACCCCCTCGCGGGCGTGTTCCACCTGGCCGGTGTTCTCGATGACGGTGCGATCGGTTCGCTGACCCCTGCGCGGATGGATGCCGTGTTGGGACCCAAGGTCGATGCCGCCCTGCACCTGCACGAACTGACCGCGGATCTGCCGTTGAAGGCGTTCGTGCTGTTCAGTTCGGTGGCCGGTGCGTTCGGCAACGCGGGTCAAGGCAACTATGCCGCGGCCAACGCGTGCCTCGATGCGTTGGCGGCGCACCGCAGGGCCTCGAGTCTGTGCGGTAAGTCGTTGGTCTGGGGATTGTGGGACGGGGGTATGGCCGCCGAACTCAGCGACCGGGACCGGCACCGCATGTCTCGCTCGGGTTTGCTGCCGCTCTCGGAGGAACAGGGCCTCGCGCTGTTCGATGCCGCGACAGGGTTGGACACAGCTGCCCCTCTCCTTGCGCGTTTCGACCTGGACGCGATGCGCATTACGGGATTCGCGGTGCCCGCACTGTTTTCGGCGCTGATCCCGCAGCGCCGCAAAGCCGCCTCGGGTGCTTTCACGGCGCTTCGCGCTCGTTTGGCGAACACTCCCGACGGTGAACGTTTCGGTGTGCTCGTGGAGATCATCCGTGGGCAGGTCGCGGCGATTCTGGGACACGAGGACGCGAACGCGATTGCCGCCGACAAGGCCTTCGGTGAGCTGGGCTTCGACTCGCTCGCTGCTGTCGAGTTCCGCAACGCCCTCAAT
>NZ_JBHXMY010000678.1:0-2941 GCF_042720195.1 Nocardia sp. NPDC058497
GGGGTCCCCGAGCGACTGATGGGCACCTTCATCGCGTCTTGCCTACTGAAGGTCGCCTTCAATCGGGCGAACAGCCGACCTCGAGGCAGAAAACAAACCTACTCGCGAGGACTGGGAACGCCTCTACGGTCTCTGATGACGGGACGCCGGAACACCACTGCGGCTGCGGATTTACCGCGGCCGCAGTGGTTTCGGGTCACCTTCGGGCCGCTGTGCCAGGCTGTGTGACCGGCTTTCGGTGGGTCGGATCTGTCGGCGCCGGGTGGCCACCGAACCGTGCGCGGTACCTGGCAACCTCGACCTATCGGATGCGCCGGACATGTGGGATGATGGTCACGTTTTGCCCCGTTTGTCAGTCGTCACGACGTGCTGACCGGCTGTGGTCAGCGCGACTCCCATGAAACTTGCTCCGGAAAGGACAGGCTCATGACAGCGATGGCAACAAATCTCGTCCAGCTCAAGCTGGAACGGGAGTTCGACACCATGGACACCGACAATGACGGCTACCTGGACTGGTCCGACTACCAGCAGCTCATCGACCGCTACACCAGCGTCTTCCAGGCCGGCAAGGACGACCCGCGCTCCGGCCAAGTCCAGGCCTACTTCCAGATGTACTGGATGGAGCTGATCCGTCACGCGCAGCCGAGTACCGAGAGGTTGACGAAGGAACAGTTCGTCCAGGCCAACCGTCTTGCCATCATCGACACCAGCCGGCTCAACATGGTCGAGGCCGGTGCCCACGTGACATTCGACTGCATGGATGCCGACGGCGACAACGAGATCAGCAAGAATGAGTACGAGACCTTCCTGCGGAAAGTTATGAAGGTTTCCCAGCCCGACGCGATCGAGGCTTTCCACAAGCTGGACCTCGACGGGGATGGCGCTATCTCGCGGCAGGAGTTCATCCGGGCGACACGCGAGTACTTCTACTCGAACGACCCGGACGCCGCGGGCAGCCTCTTCTTCGGACACGTCTGATCCGAGCTCACCAGGTGGGTAACCGAGAACACCTGAACGGCATGTGAACCCCCGAATGGATGTCACACCGTGCGGCCCGTGGGGCGGTGGTGACATTCATTCGGGCTAAGAGCGCACTGCCACGCCCCGATGGCGACCAACACGAATGGGCCGACCCACCAGGGTCGGCCCATTCGGCATCGGTGACGGTGTGCCGATGTGGGTCGGTCGAGCTACGACGTGGTCAGTAGTAGGCGAGGTGTCGCTGGATCTCCGAGAGTGAGCAGGCCGCTGTTGATGAGGTTCTGCCGGGTTTCGGCGAGGTGGTCGAGGCCGTGATCGATGCTGGTGCCGTCCCGCTCGATGAGTTCGTCGGTGTCGGAGTGGCGGAAGCGGCCCGCGCGCAGCGTGGCCGCGATAGCGGTCAGCTGCTGGGCACAGAAATCTTCCTGGTGCAGTCTTTCCCCGTCGCGGGTCCGGTCGTAGCGGGCGACGACGAGAGCGCTACGCCCGTCGAAGGATTCGACAGTCGTTTTGCGGCACTGAGGCCCGCGGCACCGGCTACAGACATTGCCCAGTGTTCGGTCTGAATGAGATGCGGCACGGCCGCGCCACCCAATGGCTCGGGTTTGATGATGTGCGATGACACCGCACCGCCCTCGGGCCATCCCCAGGAACCGTCCGGTCGCGCAACCAACAGCACCTTGTCCTGAATTCCGGCCAGCGACGCTTGCGGAACCGTCCCTTCGGGGAGGTGGTAAGTCGGGAGATCGGCAACGAGCCGGTTCACCTCGTCGTCGGTGGGCTCTCTGATCGTCCCGTCAGACGGCGTTTCACCCGATGATCGATATACCGATCTCTAACGATGAAAAGCCCGGAGATCGGCATATGCATCTTGTCGGCTGCGTCCCGGCCCGTCCAGCGGGCGCCTGATGGGCGATGGTGGGCCTTGGTCAGTGCGTCGGCGATGGTGTCCGGGTGGATGGCCGGGTGGTGCCGAGGAAGTCCGCGATGGTCGACCAGGTGGTGTCGCGGGCGGCGGGGCCCGCGATGATGCCGAGGTGGCTTCCCGGGACCTCGGTGAAGCGGACCTCGGCGGCGCCGGTGAGGACCTGGACGCCTGCCGCGACGGAGGCCGAGGAGGCCAGGGCGTCCTTGGTGCCGCCGATCAGCTGGGTCGGTGCCGTGAGTTCGGTGAGGTCGATCGCGCGATCGGGGCGCAAATGCACTGTGCCCTTCAGCATTTCGTTGCGAATGATCAGCTGACGGTAGGCCTGGCGGTAGAACCGGCCGGGGTAGCCGGGCATGGTGTCCATGAATCGGTCCACCGATTGCATGCGGGCCAGTGCTTCGGTGTCGGCGATATTGCGGGCGATGTACCAGGGCTTGGTGAGCTCGCGGTCGATCGACTGGATGCGGAAGCCGGCCCGCACGCCGTACTTCGGGACGCCACCGGCGACCCGTACCGGGAGGGTGACTTCGCGGCCGCCGGTGAGCTGGCCGAACCTGCGGGCCAGCGAGATCTGGCCGTTGCGCCGCTGATCGAACGGGGTGCCGACCGCGGTGACCGAGCCGATCGGCAGGTCCGGGTGGGCCGCGGCGGTGAGCACGCTCATGGTGCCGCCGAACGACCATCCGATCAGGTCGACAGCGGCGCCCCCGGCGTCGGAGCCGACCGTGGTGATCGCCGTCGGCACGATGTCGTCGACCCATTCCTCGAAGCCGAGATCGCGGTCCGCGTAGGTGATCTCGCCGTAGTCGAGCACGTAGACCTCGCGACCCAGGTCGAGCAGGAATCGCACCAGGCTCTGGCTGGGCCGCATGTCGTAGCAGGAAATGGTGACTGCCAGCGGCGGAACCAGGAGCACGGGGTTACCCGTGGCGGGGGTGGCACGGCGGTAGCGCAGGAGCCGGCGGTGCGGTTCGTCGTAGACGATGTCCGACGGCGTCGGCGTGTACGGCTCGACGCCGTCGCTGAAGAGTG
>NZ_JBHXMY010000679.1:0-2937 GCF_042720195.1 Nocardia sp. NPDC058497
CGGGCGCGGCGCCCTTCCCCTCAACCGGGCCCCGGGGGGGGCGGTGGCCCCCACGACCGTCGCCGGAGGAGCGTCCGGTCATCCGGCGAAGCAGCCATGGTCCGAGAAAGGTTGTCAGCCAACATAACTCGGTGCCGACCAGTGCTGCTGGATGCCGCTGGGGCAGTGGCGGGGACAGTGGGGTGGTCCAGCTGTCGTCGGATCCGGGCAGCCGCAGTGCCTCGGCCAGAGCATCGGCGATGCGCTGGTGCCCCAGCGGGCTGGCATGCAGCCGATCCGAGGACCACAGGCGAGGATCGGTGACTACCGCGTGATCACAGGTTTCCGCCACGACCACACCATGGCGCGCGGCGGCCTCGCGGATCACCGCGTTGAGCGCGACAGTGCGGGCAGCGATGGGGCGGGCCAGGGGCGTGATGCGGGTGATATCGGGAAAGGTCAGCGTCGCCACCGTCGCACCCTGGGCGGTCAAAGCTTCGAACATCGCCTCGAGATGCTGTCCCACCGCATCGGCGTCGAACCCTGGTCGCAGCAGATCATTCATGCCGGCGATCACGGTGGCGACGTCGGGTCGCAGCGCCACAGCGGCATCGAGCTGCTCCTGGCGAATCTGACTTGCGAGCTTGCCGCGTACGGCGAGATTGGCGTAGAGCAGCGACGGGTTCGCTCTCGTCATCGACGCTGCGAGCCGGTCGGCCAGTCCGATCACACCGGTTCGGTCGTCGCCGTCGCCGACACCTTCACTCTGGCTGTCGCCCACTGCGACATACCGTGCGAAAACGGGCGTGCTGTGCGGGCCGCTCACGCCGAGGTCTTGCCTTCGACAGCCTCCCGCGCCTCCTGCTGGATCCGCGGGTACTGCTCGGCCATCCGGGCGGCGAGCGCCTGGGCCGCCGACAGCGGTCGCACCATCACCGTGAACGTATCGATTTTGCCGTCGGCGTCGAAGTGCAGGAAATCGCAGCCCGACAGCTGCAACCCGTCCACGGTGGCCTCGAACACCAGCGCGTGGTCACGACCGTCGGCGGCGGCGATCTCACGCACGTACCGGAAGTTCTCGAAGACCCGCAACACCGCACGCAGGATCGCCGCCGTCACCGGCTTGCCCGGATACGGCGCGAAGGCGACGGGACTGGTGAACACCACATTGTCGGCCAGCAACGCTTCCATAGCGTCCGGGTCCCGGGCCTCCACCGCGGTTCGGAAGGGATGCACTGTGCCTCCTAGGCAAATAGTTGACTAATTGCGGTCGAGGCTAGCGCTGAACCCTCGCGAGTGTCCAGGGGCAAGTCAGTACTAGATTTGAATAGTCAAGATCCTGATATGGTGGCCGGATGGCGTTACGACACGCGGTGCTCGCCGCTCTCCTCGAGGGGGAAGCCTCCGGCTACGACCTGGCCAAGGAATTCGATGCCTCGGTGGCGAACTTCTGGATGTCGACCCCGCAACAGCTGTACAAAGAGCTCGAGCGCATGACGGCGGATGGCCTCATCGAGGCGCGGGTGGTCGAGCAGGAGAAGCGACCGAACAAGCGGCTGCATTCCATCACCGATGCCGGCCGACGCGCGTTGCACGCCTTTGTCGCCGATCCCACCAAGCCCACTGTCATCCGCGACGAGATGCTGGTGAAGGTTCAGGGGATGGAGTCCAGCGACGAGTCGGCTGTCGAGGCTGTCCTCATCGAGCGCCTCGGCTGGGCACAGGCCAAACTCGCTCGATATGAGCGGCTGCGCGCGCGCCTGCTCGACGGCCGAAGCGAACACGCCTATCTGAGCGAGGCCGAGCGGGTCGGCTCCTACTTGACGCTGCTGCGCGGAATCTCCTTCGAGCAGGAGAACATCCGCTGGTCGGAGTTCAGCCTGAATGCCATCCGGCAGCGTCGAGCGTCGGTAGCGGGACAGTGACGTGAGGGTCGGCGCCCGCGGCGTGTGGGTGCACACGTGCCGTGCAACGCCGCGACCCGAATCCTGTTGTGGGGTTGTTGCGCTCGTCGTGTTGGCAACCGGGCGGCGATGTGCTCGCGTAGGTCGGCATCGGTGCGCGCGGCGAGGAGCAATTCGGTGATGACGTGGGCGATGGGGAGATTGTGGATCTCCCACAGCATGTCGAGCGCTTCCGCGCACCGCTGCTGCCCGGCGTCGGGTAGCGCGCGCATTCTTTCCCGCGCCTGCTCGGACAACCCCACCGCGAGCTGCAACAGCGCGGCCTCCACCAGCGCGGTCTTGGTGGGGAAATGATGCTGCAGCGCGCCTTGGCTCACGCCGGCCCTGCGGGCGACCGCCCGGACGGACGTGCCCGCGTATCCGCATTCCTCCAGGGTCGCCACGGTCGCGTCGAGGATCGCCTCGCGCGTCACGAGGTCGAATTTCTGTGCACGCCAACGCGGTACGAGCTGCGTCACACTTCGAATGGCAATCCCGGGTAGCCCCGTATCGTCAGTGCGATGAACGGGTATCTGCTGGCCGCGGGCCTGACCGCGGCGGTGGTGGCGGCGATCCACATCGTCGCCGGGCACGTCGATCCGGTGCGGCCGCTGCTGGCCAGCTCCATGGCCGATGTCCCGAAGCGAACCATGCACGCGGTGTGGCACATGGTGAGCGTCGACCTCGTCGCCACCGCGGCGACGCTGCTCGCGCTGGCGTGGTGGCAGCCTGCGGGGACCGAGCTGGTCGCGATGCTGACCGCCGCCCGGTTTGCCGCCTACACGGTCGTTTTCCTGGTGATCGCGTTGCGCCTGCCGGGCCGCGCGCCGTTGTTGCGCCTTCCGCAGTGGCTCCTGCTCGCGCCGGTGGCGATTCTGGCCGGGCTCGGGGGTTGGTGAACGGTCAAGGCGTCGATTCGAGCTGCTGGTTGAGTTTACGCAGGGGGCGGTGGATGTTCATGCGCTGGAACTCCACGAATGTGTGGCCCGCGGGGGGGTCACCGTCGCTGACGAGC
>NZ_JBHXMY010000680.1:0-2936 GCF_042720195.1 Nocardia sp. NPDC058497
CTGGGGCACCTCGTCCGAACTGGTCATCGCCGCCACGAACGCGGTGATCCGTTCGCCGCTCTCCTCGGCGTCCAGGTGCTGGCACTCGCGAAAGATGTTGTCCAGATAGCTAACCCGTCCGTCGCTGTGATGCACGCTGAACTCGTCAGCGGAGTATTCGGCGTCGCCGACCCCGTGGGCCCGCACGCTCGACATCACGGTCTGCACGAACTGCTCGCGCTCCATCGCCAGTCACTCCCCGTTGCTCTCGGTTACCGCTCGATCTTGACCCACCGCACCGACAGAGTCGAGGCGTCCGTGGCGATCGAACTCGCGACCAGGACCTTTCAGCCGGCGAATCCGGTGGTGCGGGCCAAGTCGGCGAGCATGGCGTCGAACATGACCTCCGGGTCGGCCAAGGGGATGGGGTAGTTCCCGAATACCTCGAGGGTGACGTGGCCGAACAGCCGGGCCCAGATCTGCACCATCAGGTACGTGACGCCCAGGTCCAGCTTCTCGGCCGGGAACTTCTGCCCGGACTCCGAGAGCATGGCGAGCAGTTCGGTCTGGAAACCGATGAGGTCGTCGCGGAGCGCGGCCGGGATGGCTTCGCCCGGCGGGGTGGTGATCTCGAATCCGGCCAGCAGCCTGCCGGCGGCGGCCAGGAAGATCCGGCCGAATGGTTCGTCGAAGCGGCGCATCAGCGACGGGCCGGCGACGGGCGAGGCGAACACCAGGGTGAACTCCCTCGGGTTCGCCAGCGCCCACCGCCGGAAGCCCCGGCAGATAGCGAGGAACTGCACCGCGCCGTCATCGGCCAGTGGCTCGATCTCGGCCGAGAGGTACTCGGCCAGATCGGCGCAGAACTCGACCCGCATCCGCTCGATCAACTCGTCGCGCGAGGCGTAGTGCCGGTACAGCGCCGGCGCGGTGACCCCGAGTTCGCGGGCGATCGCCCGCAGGGTGACCGCGTCCGGACCCAGCTCGGCCAGCAGCGCCCGCGAGACCCGTCGGATATCGGCCTCGGTCACCACCGGCGCACGGCCACGCGCCTTGCCCGTCACCCGGCCACCCCCTCGATCACGTATCGGCTCAAGCGTATTCGACTTCCCAGCGCTTGATGCCGTTGAGCCAGCCGGTGCGCAGCCGCACCGGATCGGCTACCTGGCGCAGGTTCGGCATCACGTCGGCGATGGCATTGAACATCAGATCGATCTCGAGGCGGGCGAGATTGGCGCCGACACAGTAGTGCGTGCCGGTGCCGCCGAAGCCGACGTGCGGGTTGGGGTTGCGCAGCACATCGAACTCGAAGGGGTTGGCGAAGGCCTCTTCGTCGAAATTGGCCGAGCTGTAGAACAATCCGATCCGCTGGCCCTTCTTGATCTGCTGGCCGCCGAGTTCCAGGTCGCGGGTGGCGGTGCGCTGGAAGGCGGTCACCGGCGTCGCCCAGCGCACGATCTCGTCCGGCGCGGTGCGCGGGCGCTGCTCCTTGTAGAGCTCCCACTGGTCGGGGTTGTCGACGAAGGCCTTCATGCCGTGGGTGATCGAGTTGCGGGTGGTCTCGTTGCCCGCGACCGCGAGCAGGATGACGAAGAACGCGAACTCGTCCGAGCCGAGGTGCTCGCCGTCGACATCGGCGTTGACCAGCTGGGTGACGATGTCGGCGGCCGGGCAACCGCGTCGCTGCTCGGCCATGTTCCAGGCGTAACCCATCACCTCCGCCGTCGCGGTGTGGTGATTGCCCTCGAACTCCGGATCGTCGTAGGAGATCATCTGGTTGGTCCAGTCGAAGATCTTGCGGCGGTCCTCCTGGGGGACGCCGAGCAGTTCGGCGATCGCCTGCAGCGGCAACTCGACTGCCACCTGCTCGACGAAGTCACCGCGTCCGGCCTTCTTCGCCTCGTACACGATCCGCTCGGCCCGCTCGGTGAGCGCCGCCCGCAGATTCTCCACCGCGCGCGGGGTGAATCCCTTGGACACGATCCGCCGGATCTTGGTGTGCTGCGGCGGATCCAGATTCAGCATCAGCATGTTGCCGAGCATGTCGATCTGCTCGCGGGTGGTCTCCTCGTTGAACCGGATGATGGCGGTGTTCTCGTGCGAGGAGAAGTCGTCGGGATTCTTCGAGATCTCCTTGATGTCGGCCAGCTTGGACACCACCCAGTACCCACCGTCGTCGAACCCGCTGGCCCGGTCCGGCTGCGCGCACCACCACACCGGCGCCGTCCGCCGCAACTCGGCGAACTCCTCGATCGGCAATCGGGTCGCCAGCAGGTCGGGGTCGGTGAAATCGAATCCTGCCGGGATATTCGGGCTGATCACGGGTGTCTCCTCCGGTCCGTCACGCCGCTCTCGCGGGTGATGTAGAACACGTTCCGAGACCATGAGACCACGCCGGCCCGGTTTATGAACAGTGTTTAGTAATACCTGTTTACAAAAAGTGGCCGCGGCATTCGGGCGGTTCGCCGACCGTGATCGCCGCCGGATGGGCAAGATGGCCGCGTGGACCTGCCGTTTCTGCGCGCGAACCCGCATCTGCTGCCGACCTTCCTCGCGCATCAGCGCTTGCGCACGACGCCTGTCACCGGTGGCTCGATCTGTGTGGCCGAGCGGATCGTGCTCGACGACGGGACACACCTGTTCCTCAAGACCTGGCCCGGTGGCGCTTCCGCCGCGCCGACGGCTGAGTCCACGGCTGCGCCCGCCGGTCTGTTCGCGGCCGAGGAGGAGGGTTTGCGCTGGCTGCGGGAGGCGGACGGTGTCGCGGTGCCCGAGGTCTACGCCGTCACCGACGAACTGCTGCTGATGGAGTGGATCGACCACGCCGAACCGAGTCGTGCGGCCGCCGAGCGATTCGGCGCGGCGCTGGCGCACACCCACCGCGCGGGCGCGCCGGACTTCGGAGCCACCAACGACGGCTTCCTCGGCGGCCTACCCATGGACAACAACCCCGTCGA
>NZ_JBHXMY010000681.1:0-2927 GCF_042720195.1 Nocardia sp. NPDC058497
TGATATCCCGGGCCCGGGGGGCCTAACCCACGGGGGCTGCCCAGGACATCAACGAAGCCGAAGAAGTCCGATGGATTCCGCTCGATCAGGCGGTAGAGATGATCGACCGTGGCGAGATCGTCGGTGCGGCCACTGTCGTCGGGATCTATCGGGCGTGGTCGCTCGCCTGAGCCATAACCCGTTCCCGGAAGGCGGCCACCGCGGGGATCGAATCGTGCGGCGTCAGCCGGGCTCGCACGTCCCGCAGGTACGCACCTGTCCGCTTCGACTCGACCTCACCGGCCAGTGTCAGTGCCTGCTCGCCCACGTTGACGGCTTCGTGCGGATCCTCGCTCGCGAGGCTCGATGCTAGTAGGCACAGATTGAATGTGCGCCCGCGCTGGTACCCGTCGGACATGTTCAGCGAATCGAAGGCCAACTGGATCGCCCGTTTGTGGTCGCCGAGGTCGCGGAAGCAGTGCGCCGTCTTGGCCGACATGTACGCGGTGTCGAGGTAGGCAAGCCAGGCGGGCCGGTGAGTGTCGGTACGGTCGAATGCCCGCTCGGCTGACGCAAGAGTAGTGGTGCAGGTCGATCGGTCGGAGCGGGCGGCGTGGCCGTGGGCTTCGACCATCAGGCATCCGGCTTCAAGGTTTGGCGATCCCGCTGTGCGGGCCGCGATTTGCGCTGCCCGAGCTAGATCCACGGCGTCGCCGGCGCGGCCGACGTACACGGCCTGGTGTGACATGGCGCCGAGGATTTCGGCGCTCAGCGCTGCGTCTCCGGCAGCGCGAGCCTGGCGCAACGCCTGGATCAGGTAGCGCTGGGCGAGACCGTGCTCCTCCAGGTCATAGGCGACCCAGCCTGCCAGTTTGGTCAGCTCGGCAGAGGCCGCGTAGACGCGTAGAGACGTCGCCCAACTTCCTCGGTGTAGGTGCCGTGCAGCATCGGTGCTACCGACGTGTGCAGGTAGTGCATGACGGTCGAACGAATACGGCCGCCGCCAACTCGATTGTCCAATTCGACGAACGCCGTGGTCATCGTCCTGACGGCGTCGACATCGGCTTGGCCGATGCGCCGGAATCCGGTCGAGGACACGGGATGCTCAGGTCCGGGCATGGTCAGCCAGCGCATCGACGCGGCCGGGTAGACCGCGACCACATAGGCCGAGTCCTGTAGAAACCTCCTGCGCTCGACGTCGCTCCGCCACAGGGCGGTAGCGGCAACGGTTGCCTCCGCGAGAGAGAGCGAAAACTCCAGACCGAGGTCGGCTGACTCACACTCGGTCATGCCGCACTCGGCCGCGGTGATGCGTCGGCCGGGCAGCTCGCTCATCACTTCGGCGATCATCGACGGCACCGGTGGTGTCGGCTGCTCCCCCGCGAGCCAGCGTCCGACAGAAGTGTGGTCGTAGGCGAGGTCCACGCCTACCGCTCTACCGCGCTCAACGACTCGGCGGGCCAATCCCTTTCGAAGGACACCCGTCTCTTCGATCAGATCGTGCAGCCGGCGGTTGGGCTGCTTCGGCTTGCGTCCCATGCGTGAAGTGTGGCAGGCACCGAACTCTGTGGCTACGTATTGCCTTTCGTGCACACCCCCGGTGCACACATCCGCCTACCGCGCGCGTCTTTCGCGGTAGACCCCGACACGGTGTGCTGGGTTACGTCCCGCAAACAATGGACAGCCGAACTAAATACCGGGGGCCACCATGGACAAGGACTCGACCGACAACCCGGCCGGAGTGCTC
Organism: Nocardia sp. NPDC058497; assembly: GCF_042720195.1. Lineage (NCBI taxonomy): Bacteria > Bacillati > Actinomycetota > Actinomycetes > Mycobacteriales > Nocardiaceae > Nocardia > Nocardia sp. NPDC058497. Next base: position 1,727 of record NZ_JBHXMY010000681.1, read on the forward strand.
AAAGTTCTTGCAGCTAGCGGTATGTTCACGCTGGATGCCGCTTCACTCCCGATGAGCGCTCTCCTACTGTGCACCCGCGACCCTGGCCCCTTCACGGAAACGCAGGCCCATATGGCAATGCAGGTCCACTTGGATTGCGCCGTCGACACCTGCAAAGTCCGGTGCCGCGCCCGAACCACCCTGGTGGACGCGAAACGGATGGTTTTGGACGAGCGGGCAATTCCGGCTCCAGCCTCCTGACGGCTCGCATGATCGGCTACGAGCCGTCGGAACTGACTCGCTGCCAGCGGTGGATCCTCGAATCCGTGTGCCTCGTCGTGCCCGCACGGAACAAGGCGGTCACGGTGGCCGAGCTGTCTGCGATGTTGCGGCACAACCCATATAGGACGGGTGTCTACCTCGGCGAGCTGCTGGAGATGGGGTTGGTCGCGACGACCGAACGCACCTGCGGCGATGTGTGGTGGCCGACGTCGGCAGGACGAACACTCGGCACCCCACAGCCGAAAGCTGAGGCGTCGTGATCGGTGGCGACATTCGGCTCGAACTCGAAGGCGTCGCGGTCGGTTACCTCCGCATAGATGTATCCGGCGATGCCCTACAGCGCGATCAGGCCGCGATCCGCCGTTCGCTTGACCAGTCCGGTGGTCATCGCCGAGCCCTGATCGAGGCCTCGACCCGCGCGGCGAACGCGTCGAGCACCTCGACATAAGCCGCAGGGACACCGACCCGCACCACCAGGCCGGTGCCGGTGGTGTCGAAGTCGAAGGTGAAGAACGAGCAGCAGTTCGATTCCCGCGCCGCGAGATCGCGGGCGGCGGCTTCGGCGTCAGCGGCCAGATGCAGGTCCAGCTGGGTCGGGGTGGGCCGGGCCATGCGGCGCACGGACTCGGCGAAGAACCGGTCGAACTCGGCGACTCGGATCGGTTGTTCCACGGTCGGTAGGGTGCATGCATCCGGCACCCAGTCGTCCTGACCTCGGGAAATCATGGTCAGCTGCAGCAGTTGGGATCGAGCACTGTGCACAGCGCGGACAGGGCGTCGCGGCGCGCTCGGTGGAAGGTGTTCATCCCGCGCCGCGGGGTCGCGAAGAGGGCCGGCGTGCGCCGCGGCCCGAGGTGGTGCGTCACCGGGGACTCGCCGAGGCCCACCCCGGCGGCCAGGTCGCCGCCGTTTCGGTGGCCGCGCGGGGTGGTCAGGAGCA
>NZ_JBHXMY010000682.1:0-2921 GCF_042720195.1 Nocardia sp. NPDC058497
CTAACGCCGCCTCGACGGTGGTGGTCATCGCGGCGGCGTTGCCGTACTTGTCGACCACGGAGATGTGGCTGGTGCCGTGCTCGGGTGGCTGGGGTCCGTTGCCCAGCGGCACCGGACCGAGATCGCCGGGCTTGGCGGTGCCCATGCTGCGCTGCGGGTCGATCAGCGTCGACCGCTGCTTCAGGTACTGCGGGTGCACCAGGGAGAGCGCCGAATTGCCCGGCAGCGGAACGAAATCCGGGTCGGCGACGTACTTGTTGCGGTCGGCGTAGGCCAGGCGCTCCGCCTCGGAGATCAGGTGCACGGCCTGCGCGTCGGGGCGCCCGCCGTTGGCGTCGAGGTCCTGCGGGCGCAGGGCGGCCAGGTCGAAGTTGGCCAGGATACCGAGCGTCGCGGCGACGGTGCTGCCGCCTGAGGACGGTGCGGGCATGCCGCACAGCTCGAACTTGCGGTAGCCGGTGCACAGCGCGGCGCGCTTCTTGACCTGGTAGTCCGCCAGATCGGAGGTGGTCAGCAGGCTGGGCGTGCGCCCGCCCGCGGTGCTGCCCGCCGCCTCGACGATGTCCTGGGCGATGGCGCCGGTGTAGAGGGCCTGCGCGCCGTCGGTGGCGACGGCGGACATCGTCTTGGCCAGGGCGGGGTTGGTGAGAACCGTGCCTGCCTTCTTGGGCGAGCCGTCGGCGTCGAGGAAATACCCGCGCGCGCCTTCGTCGGCGGAGAGGTCCTTGGCGGACTCGGCGATCTGCCCGGCCAGCCGCGGGCTGATCGCGAAACCGCTGTCGGCCAGGCTGATCGCCGGGTCGAACAGTTCCTTCCACGCGGTCATCCCGTGCTCGCGGTGGGCGAGCTCGAGCAGCCGCAGCACGCCGGGCACCCCGATGGACCGGCCGCTGGCCCGGGTGTTCGGGGCGGGTTCGGTGCGGTCGGTGTCGCTGACCCAGCGCAGGTAGTTCTCGGTGGCCGCGGCAGGCGCGGTTTCGCGGCCGTCGTAGGCCTCGACGGTGCGCGACTGCGCGTCGTAGTGCAGCAGGAAGGCGCCGCCGCCGATACCGGAGGCCTGTGGTTCGACGAGCCCGAGCATCGCCTGCGCGGTGACCAGCGCGTCGGCGGCGGTGCCGCCCGCCCGCAGCACCCGGCACGCGGCCTCGGTGGCGAGCGGGTTGGCGGTGGAGACGGCGTAGGTGCTGGTGCGCACCGCGGTCATGTCCGAGCGGTAGCCCGACGCGATCTCCGGATTGGTGCTGAGATTCTGCGTGGTCGGGGCGCCGGTGACAGGCGCCGCCGAGACGGGAGTGCCGTTCGGTGCACTCGTGCATTCGGCTGCCGTGGCGTCGTTCGACGAGCAGCCCGTCAGCAGCCCCACCGTGAGCACACCGGCCGCCGCGGCCCCGATCCACGTCTGTCGCCTTGGCGTCATCATGGCAGCGTAACTCCGCACGGCCCACTCCTGCCGCCTTTTTCTGCCGCAGTATCCGCCTGCGACGGGTTACCGCGCCGGTGACAATGGCACGAATGTTCGGTTGCCGAACCATTTTTCGGCCCGGCGCCCCGTGCGGCCCTCGCTACCCTGGCGAGATGGATATCGACGCGGTGCTGTTCGACTTCTCCGGCACGGTCTTCCGGTTGGAAGACGATCGGACCTGGGCCGACGAGCTGATCGACGACGACGGCGCGCCGTTCGACGTCGCGGCGAAAGCCGAAGTGCTGCGGCGGATGACGGCTCCGGTCGAGCAGTTCATGACCTTCGACGCGGCAGGCCAGCACGCTTGGGACCACCGCGATCTCGACCCGGCACTGCACCGGCACGCCTATCTCGACGTGCTGCGTGGCTCCGGCGTCCCCGACGCCCAGGCTTCGCGCCTCTACGAGCGCCTCATCGACCCGCTGGCGTGGACGCCGTATCCCGACACCGGCACGGTCCTGGAATCCCTGGCAGCCCAGGGCATTCCGATCGGCATCGTCAGCAATATCGCCTTCGACATCCGACCCGCCTTCGCGCAACGCGGCTGGGTGGACCTGATCGGTGCGATGACCCTGTCCTACGAGGTCGGCGCCATCAAGCCGGATGCCCAGATCTTCCGCGACGCCACCGACCGTCTCGGCGTCGACCCCGAGCGGGTCCTGATGATCGGCGACAGCACCGAAGCCGACGGTGGCGCGACCACCCTCGGCGCCCGCTTCGCCCTTGTCGACGCGGTTCCGACCACCCAGCGCCCGCGGGCGCTCATCGACGCGCTCGCCGAACACGGCATTCGCACGGCGGACTGATCCGCACGCCGCGCCGGACGCGGTCGAGCCACCCGCGGGCGGAGATCAGCGCTCGCGGGTGAACCAGGCGCGGGCGGACGGACGCAGGAGCAGCGCGGCGACCGCGCCGTTGGCGACGATGCCGACCGCGCCCGGCGGCAGCCCGGTCAGGATCCCGGTGCACGACACCAGACCTGCCAGCGCGGCGACCCCGACCGCGACCTTCCGGACCAGGTCACCGCCGCGGCCGAACAGCAGCACCAGCGGGACGAGCGCGAAAGTCGGCAGATAACCCGCGATCAGCGCACCGAGCGAACCCCCGGTGCCCAGCGCGACGGTGATGGCGATCAGCACGATGCCGACGGCGGCCGCGACCCCGGCGATGAGCCGCGCACCGCGCACGGTGCCCGGCATGACCCCCAGCGGCGTGGCCTCGTCGAACAGGTCGTCGTCGGCGTGGGGTGGGGCAGCGGGCGCGTTGGTCATCGGAGGTCCTTTCCGGCACGGAACCGGCCACCCACGCTACACAGGTGAGTCGGCGGGCCTGCCGTCGCGCGGTCGTCCGAGCGCTGATCAGCGCGGTCGCTGGAACCAATCGCGCGCGGGGGGGCGCGCGCGCCCGCGCGCGCCCCGCCCCCCCCGGCGGGGGCGGGTTAGACACAAACCTCCCCCCC
>NZ_JBHXMY010000683.1:0-2916 GCF_042720195.1 Nocardia sp. NPDC058497
GGATGGCCTTGGTCTGGCGGGAGCCGGAGACGGACTTGTTGTTGCCGTTGTTGCTGATGGACTTGCGCTCGGGGGCGCCGTCGAGCAGCTCGCTCTCCCGGTTGACCGCCGCGAGCATGGCGGGCACCGAGTCGAGCTGACCGCGGATACCGAGCAGCTGGGCCAGGACGCGGCCGCGCAGCACGCGCATCTCCTCGGCCAGTTCCTTCGCGTGCGCGATCTTGCGCTCGGAGGTCTGGGTGGCGGAGCTGATGAGGCGGTTCGACTCATCGGTCGCGTCCTTGATCCGCTGGGCGGCCTCGGCGCGACTGGTGGCCTCGAGCTCCTCCATGGCACGAGTCAGCTTGGTGCGCCGATCGTTCATGGTGGCTTCGAAGTCCTGCTGGGTGGCCTTGCGCTTGGCCTCGGCCTCCTTGCCGAGACGTTCCACATCGGCCTGGGCGGCCTCGATGATCTTGGCGGACTCGGTGCGCGCGTTCGCGAGGGTCTGCTCGAACTCGATCTCGAGCGCCTCGCGCTTCTCCTTGGTCTCCGCGAGCAGCGACTCGTACTTGCCACGCATCTCGGTGGCCTGCTGCTCGGCGATCGACACCATCTCGGCGGCCTCGGCCTGCGCCAGCGCGCGGACCTCGGACGCTTCGTCCGAGGCGAGGCGCAGCATGCGCGAGATACGGTCGGACATTCCTTCGGCGGTGGTCGGCGGCACGGAAAGCCGGTCGACCTCCTTGCGGAGCTCGTCGATCTCGTCCCGCGCGTCTTCCAGCTGGCTGGCGAGATTCCGGGCCTGCGCGGCGGCAGCGTCCCGGTCGGTGGCGGTGACGCGAAGCTCGGCGTCGAAGCGGTCGAAGTAGTTGCGCACCTCGTCTTGCGCATAACCCTTGCGCACAACGGTGAAGGGCAGTGCAACGAAGCGATTGCGATCGGACTCAGGTGACGACATGGCACACAAAATACAGCCTCGAGCGAGCCTGTGGAGACTCGACCGTGATTGTGATCTCGCCGAGATTTACCGACCGTATCCGCCTACTAGTGCGTAACATTCGGGTTCGGCTCGACGAGCTCGACCAGCACACCGCCAGCATCCTTCGGATGGATGAAATTGATGCGGGAATCGGCGGTGCCGTGCCGAGGTGCTTCGTACAGCAAACGCAGGCCGCGGTCCCGCAGGAAGGCCGAAACGGCCTCGATGTCGGTGACCCGGTAGGCCAGCTGCTGCAGGCCCGGGCCGCTGCGGTCGATGAACTTGGCGATCGTCGACTCGGGGGTCAGCGGGGCCAGCAACTGCAGGGCGGTCGCGCGGTCGGCCGCCGCGGGGCACGACAGCATCGCCTCGACGACGCCCTGAGCCTCGTTGACCTCGCGATGGGTCTCGACCATGCCGAGATTGTCGGTGTACCAGGCGACGGCGGCGTCCAGGTCGGGCACGGCGATGCCCACGTGGTCGACGGCGATGACGTAGTCGGCGGGGATGATGTATTCGTTGCTCACCCCTCGAAGCTAGCGCGTACCTGCTTGCCGGGTGTGCTCCGATACCGGTTACCGTTGAGTGCAACCCTTGACGTGCACGGCTGAGCGCTGTGTGCGTCGCGGCGAGGTTCGACTCAATGAATGCGAGGCTTTCGTGACGACTTCTGTCATCGTGTCCGGTGCGCGTACCCCGGTCGGCAGGCTCCTGGGCGGTCTGAAGGACTTCAAGGCCTCGGATCTGGCCGGTGTGGCCATCAAGGCGGCGCTGGAGAAGGGTGGTGTGGCGCCCGAGCAGGTCGACTACGTCATCCTCGGTCAGGTGCTGCAGGCCGGTGCCGGGCAGCTGCCCGCCCGCCAGGCCGCGATCGCCGCGGGCATCCCGATGGATGTGCCGTCGCTGCTGATCAACAAGGTCTGCCTGTCGGGCATCAACGCGATCGCGCTGGCCGATCAGCTGATCCGCGCCGGTGAGCACGAGATCGTCGTGGCCGGCGGCATGGAGTCGATGAGCCAGACCCCGCACCTGCTGCCCAAGAGCCGTGAGGGCCACAAGTACGGCGACACCACGCTCGTCGACCACATGGCCTACGACGGCCTGCACGACGTGATCACCGACCAGGCGATGGGTCTGCTGACCGAGGACCGCAACGACCTCGACAAGGTCAGCCGCGAGGAGCAGGACGCGCTGGCCGCGGCCTCGCACCAGCGTGCCGCCGCGGCGTGGAAGAACGGGCTGTTCACCGACGAGGTCGTGCCGGTCGCCGTGCCGCAGCGCAAGGGCGATCCGATCTACGTCACCGAGGACGAGGGCATCCGCGCCGACACCACCGTCGAGTCGCTGGGCAAGCTGCGTCCGGCCTTCCGCAAGGACGGCACCGTCACCGCGGGTACCGCCTCGCAGATCTCCGACGGCGCCGCCGCGGTGATCGTGATGAGCAAGGCGAAGGCCGAGGAGCTGGGGCTGGAGTGGATCGCCGAGATCGGCGCCGCCGGTCAGGTCGCCGGTCCGGACTCGACCCTGCAGGACCAGCCGGCCAACGCCATCCTCGCCGCGTGCGCCAAGGAAGGCATTACCCCGGCCGAGCTGGACCTGATCGAGATCAACGAGGCCTTCGCGGCTGTCGGTGTGTCCTCGACCAAGAAGCTGGGCTACGACCCGGAGAAGGTCAACGTCAACGGTGGCGCCATCTCCATCGGCCACCCGCTGGGCATGTCCGGTGCGCGCATCCTGCTGCACCTGGCGCTGGAGCTGAAGCGCCGCGGTGGCGGCGTGGGCGCGGCCGCGCTGTGTGGTGGTGGCGGTCAGGGCGACGCGCTGATCATCCGCGTGCCGTAATCCTGGAGCGCTGGCGCGCTAGAGTTCGCGGCCCCGTGTGTCCCCGCCGGGGGCGGGCGCCGGGTTTTGGGTTGGGTGGGCGGGCACCCCCCCCCCGCCCCGCGCGGGGGCCC
>NZ_JBHXMY010000684.1:0-2911 GCF_042720195.1 Nocardia sp. NPDC058497
GTTCTATCCCACCGGTGCTGCGACCCGGCGACTCGAAATCCTGGATGACTTGCAGGCTTTCCCTTTTCAGGGAGTGCGCCGGTGGCTTACCAAGCTGATCGAGTCAGGTGATCGGGCTCGCGTTGTTCCGCAGCAGGTCATAAACGTCGTCGGTGACCACGGGGAGCTGATCGCGGACATGGTCGTCTGCGGAGAATGTTGAGGGCGTTCGACCGAATCGCATTCGGTACGATTACGCACGAGTGCCCCCGAGATTGGAGGATCCGGAGGGCACTCGTGCGTGTCTGTTGAGGCGAACTACCAGCGGTCAGGGGTGACCGGTGCGTCCCACGCCTTGGCGAAGCGGGTCTTGTCCTTGGTGTCGACTTCCTTGCGCCGGTAGACGATGTACGGGCGGGTCAGGTAGCCGATCGGCGCGCTGAACATGTGCACCAGGCGGGTGTACGGCCAGGCGAAGACCAGGGCCAGCACGACCAAGCCGTGCAGCTGGAAGGTCCACGGGACGCCGACCATGAGGCCGGGCTCGGGACTGATCGAGAACAGGCTGCGGAACCAGGGGGAGACGGTGGTGCGGTAGTTGTAGGTGCCCCACAGCAGGTTGGAGCCCCAGGTGTTGAGCAGACCGGTGACCAGGGCCAGCGTGAGCAGCGTGTACATCATGACGTCGTTGCGGCTGGTGTTCTTGCGCACGGCGGGGATGACGAGGCGGCGGTAGCACAGGATGGCGACACCGGCCACGACCATCAGGCCCGCGACGGAACCCGCGCCGACCGCGAGGATGTGATACGCGTGCTCGGAGATGCCGATCGCGGCGGTCCACGACTCGGGGATCAGCAAACCCATCACGTGGCCGAAGAACACCCCGAGCATGCCGAAGTGGAACAGCGGGCTGCCCAGCTGCAGCAGCTTGGACTCGTAGATCTGCGAGGAGCGGGTGGTCCAGCCGAACTGGTCGAACCGGTAGCGCCAGACATGGCCCAGCACAAAGGAAGTCGCGGCGATATAGGGCAGGATCAGCCACAGGCCTTCGGGGATCGGGATGGTGGCGTTCATCGGCGGCCTTCCGTGGCGTCGAACAACGAGGGGTCCATGGCGAAGGGTTCCAGCCCGACTTCCTCCTCGGGCGGGCCCTGCGCGGCGAGTTCGGCGATGCGGCGCCGATCGGCGGTGGTCACCGGCGGCAGCGTGGTCAGCACCGCGGCGAGCACGCCACTGTAGGGAGAGTTGTTGTCGCCCAGCGACAGTCGCAGCAGTTCCATGACCGGAACGTGCTCGCCGAGCAGGCGTTCGCCGCCGATGGGGTCGACGGTGGCGGCGAACTCCAGCAGCACCGGCAGGTGGTCGGGCAGCTCCTCGTCACCGAGTTCGACACCGGCCTGGCGGTAGGCGTGCTTGAACCGCAGCAGCGCCATGCCGCGCTTGCGGGTGTCGCCGTAGGCGTAGAAGGTCAGGTGCAGGCTCGCGCGCCGGCGCATGTCGAAGGTCTCGACATAGCTCTGGGCGACCTCGATCGACGGGGTGTCGCGCAGGTAGGCGAGCACCGCGTCGAAGTGCGCGCGCACCTCGGCGGGCAATTCCGCCGCGGCGGCCGAGATCTGGTCCAGCAGTGCGAGGGTCTTCTCGCCGGGATAGTCGAGCAGCAGCGCGGCCAGCCGCCAGACCACGCGCCGGTCGCGCTCGGCCATCGCGGTGACCGGCTGCGGTCGCTTGCGGATCGAGAGCAGACTCATGGCGCCACACCGCTGACCGTGGAGTCGGCCACGGCAGCGCCGTTGCTGCCGTTGCTCCCAGCGCCGGCGCCGTTGCCGTTCGCCGCGGGGTCAGTCTTGTCGGTGCCCGGCACGAGCCCGGAGGTGCTGCGACCGTCCCAGTTCAGCAGGTTGATCCGGCCCGACTTCTCCTCCGGCGCGGCCTGATTGGTGTCGGCCAGCGAGAATTTCTCCACGACCTGGTCGAACGCGGTCATGCCCGGCCCGCCGTCGGTGTCGAGGCTGCACCCGGTGGCGAGTGAATCCAGTTCGTGCGCACGGGAAGTCGCGCCGGAGGGGATCACGTAGCGGTGCTCGTACTTGGCGATCGCGAGCAGCCGGTACATGGCCTCGATCTCCTCGGGCTCGAGCCCGATCGAGGGCGCGATACCGGGCTCGGGCTCCTCACCGAGGTTGACCGACCGCATGAACGCGCGCATCCCGGCGAGCCGCTGCAGCGAGGCACGCACGGGTCCGATCTCACCGGCCGTGAACAGCTCGGCCAGGTATTCGATCGGGATGCGCAGCGCGTCGATGGCGCCGAACAGGTTGCCCGCGTCCTCGCCGTCGTGGCCGGTCTCGCTGAGCACGTCCACCACCGGCGACAGCGGCGGCACGTACCAGACCATCGGCATGGTGCGGTATTCCGGATGCAGCGGCAGCGCCAGCTGGTAGTCCACGATCAGCTTGTAGACCGGTGAATCCTGCGCGGCCTGAATCCATTCCGGCGAGATGCCGGCCTTCTCGGCCTCGGCGATCACCCGCGGGTCGTGCGGGTTGAGGAACACACCCAGCTGTGACGGGTAGAGGTCCTTGTCATCGGTGACCGACGCTGCCTCGAGCACCGCGTCGGCGTCGTAGAGCATCACGCCGATGTAGCGCAGCCTGCCGACGCAGGTCTCCGAGCACACGGTCGGGATGCCGACCTCCACACGCGGGTAGCAGAAGGTGCACTTCTCCGCCTTGCCCGTATTGTGGTTGAAGTAGATCTTCTTGTACGGGCAGCCGGTGATGCACTGGCGCCAGCCACGGCACTTGTCCTGGTCGAGGTGGTCGATTCCGGCCGCATCACGCGTGTTTTTAGCGCCCCCCGGGGCCCACCCGGCGCACCACGGGGTGAGGCAGTGCTCGCACACGGTGTGTTTTTAAAAAAAACCATCCCC
>NZ_JBHXMY010000685.1:0-2889 GCF_042720195.1 Nocardia sp. NPDC058497
AATCCGGCCCCCCCTGTTGGGTCACGCGCTGGCCGGTGGTGTCGAGTATGATCGCGCGGGGTATCGACCGATCCCACACCAGCACCTGTTTGTTGCGGTGGGGCCGCTGGAACGACGGCATCCACCACGCGTCGTCCATCAGATCGACTGCCGCGCCGACCTTCTCACCCGCGATGATGCCGTCACCGGTGTTGTCGGTCGAGGCGGCGCTGAAGTTGTCGCGCCCGCCCTCGGGCAGATAGCGCTTGCGCATGGCTTGATTGTGCTCGAAACCGCCGGTGGCCAGCAGCACGCCGTCGCGCGCCCTGATCCGGATCTCGCGGCCGTCGCGTTCGGCGACCACGCCGAGCACCGCGCCCGAGTCGTCGGTGATCAGCGAACGCAGCGGCGTGTTCAGCCACAGCGGGACACCCGCGTCGCGCAGGGCCAGCCGCAGCCGGGCGATCAGGGCCCGGCCGAGGGTGTCCATGTGCCTGCGCAGCACGATCGCCTTGATCGCCCGCAGACCGGTCAGCAGCGCGGTCCAGCGAGCCTTCCAGGTGCGCATCACCATATTGAGCTGGACAAAGTCCTTGGACGTGATGAACAGTCCCGGCGGGGTCGCCAACGCGGCGGGGCGCAGCAGGTCCTCGTCGTCGCCGAGCTGCCTGAGGTCCACCGGCAGCGGCTCGATGGACCGGCCCGCGGGCCGCCCGCCCGGCGCCTCGGGGTGGTAGTCGGAATAGCCGGTGCACCACTGGAAACGCAGGTGCGGGCTGGTCTCGAGGAAGGCGAGCATGCGCGGGCCCTCGTCGATGAACGCGTCGAGGTTCGCCGTCGGCACCCGGTCGCCGACGACGGCGTCGAGATAGGCGCGCACGTCGGCGCGGGAATCGCCGAGGCCTTCGCGCAGCAGCACCGGATTGTTGGGCACCCAGATGCCACCGCCCGACAGCGCGGTGCTGCCGCCGTAGACGCCCGCCTTCTCGATGACAAGGGTGTCGAGCCCGCGGTCGGCGGCGGCGAGCGCGCCGGTCAGCCCGCCCGCGCCGCTGCCGACGACGAGGAAGCCGACTTCGTGATCCCAGTGTTGTTCGGTCGCAGTCATTCTCGCCTCAGCTCAGCCGACGACCATGTCGTCCTGGGACCAGAACGCGCGCATGCTGGTGATGCGGGCGTCCTCGTCGAAGGTCATGACATCGATCGGGTCGAGGGTGAACTTTTGGTCGCCGAACTCGGTGACCACGCGGAAGCTGAACGCGGCGCTGTTGCCCGCGACGCGGATGGTGAACAGTTCGGTCGAGCGCTTCATCGGCTCGATGGCCTCGTAGAACTTGGTGATCGCCGCGTGGCCGACGTGCGGTTCGCTGCCTACCGGATCCTCCACCGTCGCGTCCTCGCGGTAGAGGGCGACGACGTCGGCAGCCGTACCGCTGCCGACGGCCTCCACATATTTGCGCACCGTCGCGCGAATGTCGTCCGCTGAAGCCATCGTGTTGCTCCTGAAATGTCGAGAAGGGGAATATGTGAACGGAACCACACTCGGTGGCCGCTGCGGACGGGTCCCTCCCGGCCAGCGGGCGGGACCCGAGCTCGCTCAGTCGCCGAGGATGTGCCGCACGGCGAGGTGGCTGAACAGCATGGACGCGCCGATCGGGTTGCCGCCGCCGGGGTAGACCTCGCCGCTGACCGCGGCCATGGTGTTGCCCGCCGCGTAGAGGCCGGGGATCGGCTCGCCGTCGCGGCCGAGGACCCGGGCCGCGGTGTCGGTGCGCAGGCCGCCCTTGGTGCCGAGGTCGGAGATGCCGAACGCGGCCGCGTGGTACGGGCCCTTGTCGATGGTCACCAGCGGCGGTTCACCGCCGGAGAAGGCACGATCGTAGGCCTCGTCGCCGCGCCCGAAATCCGGGTCGACGCCGGTGGCGACCATGCCGTTGAACCGCTCCACGGTGGCCTCGAGATTCGCCGCGGGCACGCCGATCTTCTCGGCGAGCTCGGCGAGGGTGTCGGCCGTATGCCACAGGCCCGCGTCGACGTACTTCTGCGTCTCGACCATGGACACGTTGGTGGCCTTGATCGGCGGGACCTCGCCTTCCTTGTCGTCGTAGATCATCCAGAACGGCAGGGTCAGACCGCGGTCGTTCATCTGCCGGATCACCTCGCGGCCGAGCCGGTCGTAGGGCGCCGACTCGTTGACGAACCGGTTGCCCTCCTGGTCGACGAAGATGCCGCCGGTGAACCACAGCGCGAACGCCGAGCGCCCGTCCGGATGGGTCAGCCCGGGCGACCACCACGCCTGATCCATCAGATCGGTGTCGGCGCCCGCCGCGATGCCCGCCTGGTGCGCCAGACCCTGATTTCCCCAGGGCCCCATGGTGTCTCGCGCCTCGCCGGGCACGCCGTAGTGCTTGCGCAGCTCGTCGTTCTGCTCGAAACCGCCCGTCGCGAGCACCACACCGCGCCGCGCGCGGATCGCGACCCGCTCGCCGTCGCGTTCGACGATCGCACCGGTCACCGCACCGTCCTCGACGACCAGCTCCACCAGCGGCGACTTCAGGTAGAGCTTGGCGTGCGGGTAGGTCGACAGCGCGCGCAGCATGCGCCCGATCAGCGCCTGCCCGCCGATCAGCAGCTCCGGCAGGGGAGCGCCGAGGCGATCGGTGTCGAGCGGTCCGCGCAGCGACTCGCGCAGCTCGCCGAGCTCGGCGGCGGGCAGCGGTGTGGGCATGATGTGGCGCTGCCCGTCGAGCCTGGCCTTGGGCGCCTTGCCGAAGTAGTCCGGCCACGGCAGCATCTGGAACTCGAAATGGTTGTCGGCCTCGAGGTACTCGATGAGGTCGCGACCACGGCGGACATAGGTCTGCTGCAGCTCGTCGGGGGTGCGGTCACCGACGACGGCGCGGTAGTAGG
>NZ_JBHXMY010000686.1:0-2884 GCF_042720195.1 Nocardia sp. NPDC058497
AGATCGTTCCCTGACAGAGTCTCCCGGTGGCGACCACCGGTTACCACATCGCCCTCAAACTTCTTTCGCGTGATGACGACACGCGTCCTCAGGATCTGGCAGATCTGCACGAGCTGCTCGCGGCGGCGACAGAGCGCGACCTCCAAGTGGCGCGCAGTGCAGTGCGCCTCATCACCGATCGTGGTTTTCATCGTGGACGTGACCTGGAAAAGAGCCTCGATACGCTTGTCTCGCGCTGATCGGCAGCGGGAATTCGGCGATGCTCAGAGGCGGCCCACTTCAGCCGGCCGATGGGCACCCGCTGAGCCACCACCATCCGCCTGCCAGCTCCATCGTCGGGCAGATCGCATCGCCGAAACCGTCGTATGGTCCTGGGTCGGGTCGGCCGATGAAATGGCCGTATCCCGTTGCGCCGTCAGGAATTCCGGCATAGTCGGGAACGAATCGCACCGGGTGTCCACCGCTGATGCCGATGGTCGTCACCTTGCAGTTCACCGAGACGACGCAGAGGTGGTCCGGTAGCTGAGTGCCGTAGTAGGTATCACGGTCCGGCAGGTCCATCGCTGCTACTGCGGCGAAAGTTGGGCGCTCGATCCAGAATCGGGTCCAGGCTCCGGCCTCCCGATAAGAGATGAAGAGCATCCCGACCACTGCCATCGCCGCGGTGACCACTACCGGCCACCCCGGCGCGTACCGCGCGGCTCGCCACAAGGCGAGCGCGAAGACGGCGATCACCATCAACCACGCCAGCGCGAGCACCGGCAGCGCCAGCAGCCACAGATGTGTCAGTATCCGGCCATGATGCAGACCGACCGCAATCGCTGTCAGCATCGCGAAAGCCGCTAACAGCGGCGGCAGTACGAGTCGACGATTCTCCGTGAACACACATCGCAACCTACCTGGCAGATGTGCGGAGGTACGCGGCGAATGTGGAGAAATGGCGACACCGTGCCCCGACGGCCCACCCACGCGAGCGGGCGTGTTGCCGTTCTCCGGGTAGCCTGAAAGCGGTGACGGAAGCGGCACCAGCCCAACGATTTTGGCTTTAGTCGATGAGGGGAGTGCTCGATGCGCGTCACCGATCTGAACCCGGTCCCCTCCGCCGACCTCGGCGGCGGCGATCTCGCTATTCCGTTCGAGTTGCCCAACGGCGATGTCGGCTTCATCTGGGGTGACTCGTTCTCCGGGGACGGTCCGTACGGCCCACCGATGGGCGGCATCGGGAACTGGCGTTCGCCCATCATCACCCGCACGTCCCAGCGCGACCCCGCCGAGCCGATCGTCATGGCCACCTCGCCGAGTACCGACGGCCGCCAGTTGTGGGACTACCAGCACGACAACGCCGAATACTCCACCGTCCTCCCGTGTGACGCGATGACCATCGGCGGCCGGATCTACCTGTGGGTCATGTACACCCAGGGTCTGGGCAACGAGAAGTGGTGCGAGGTCTGGACATCCGACGACAGCGGCATCACCTGGGCGCGCAGCGGTTCGAAGTTCTGGTGCGGCGCCTTCGCCGGTAAGCGGGTCATGATCTCCTGGGCCAAGGACCCGCACAGCGACTGGGTCCACATCATCTCCACCGGCGGCCTGGCCCGGAACAAGGACATGCTGCTGTGGCGCGCGACGGTCGACGGGCTGTCCGATCCGCACGCCTGGCAGGGCTGGGGCTGGAACGGCGACAACTGGGGCTGGAACCGCGAGCCGACGCCGATCCTGCCCGGCTGGCGATTCGGTGAGATCTGCCTGCGCTATGTCGAGAACAGGGCCGTCATCTCCGGATTCGACGCGGGGGACTACTCGATCTTCGTCAAGGTCGGCGACCGCATCGACAACACCAACTGGATAACGGCACACACTCATCGGCCGGTGACCGGGATGCCGCGCGGTGTCGATACAGTGCCGCGCCTCTACGGTGGCTACATCCATCCCTACAGCAGGCTCGAGGACGGCAAGTTCACCCTCATCGTCTCCGAGTGGGCCGAGAACGGAAACCCTTACCGAGCAACCCAATTCACCTGCGTCGGGATTCGCCGCAAGGTGCTGGTGCCTGGCCCGGATCCCGAGCCGACTCCCGAGCCCGAGCCGACCCCCGCGCCCGAGCCGACCCCCGCGCCCGAGCCGACGCCGACTCCGCCGCGGAACCCGCTGTGGGCCTGGTGGCAGGAACTTGTCCGCCGAGTCGACGAGTGGCGAAGGCAGCGACGCCTGTAGCGAAGACCTTGCTGTCGCGGGGTGGTAGCGGGAGACTTGCTCGATGACGAATGAGACGGTGGAGGACTTCGCTGGCGAAGCGGTCGAGCAGGGCAAGGCAGCGCGGAAACAGATCTCGCGATCGGAGCTGGGGGAGTGGGGAGCTGGTCCGGGGCGGGAGGATCCGGTCGCGATTCTGGAGCGTCAGGCCGAGACCCGGATGCCGGAGTTGGTGCCGATCCGATACGCCAGGATGAGCCAGTCGCCCTTCGCTTTCCTGCGTGGTGCGTCCGCGATCATGGCCGCCGATCTGGCCCAGAGCGAGAACACCGGCTTGATCGTGCAGCTCTGCGGTGATGCCCACCTGTCGAACTTCGGTCTCTACGCCTCGCCGGAACGCAATCTCGTCTTCGACGTCAACGACTTCGACGAGACCCTGCCCGGTCCGTTCGAATGGGACGTCAAACGGCTCGCCGCCAGTGTCGCCGTCGCCGCCCGCGACAACGGCTGCGACGACGAGCGCGCCGCCACCGCCGTCGAAGCCGCCGCCCGCGGCTATCGCGAGACGATGCGCATGCTCGCCGAGGCCGACAGCATGACGGTCTGGTACGAGCGCGTCGACGCCGATCAGGTCCTCGACCTGGTCGAGAAACCCAAGCAGCGCAAGAAGGTCGACAAGGCCATCAACAGC
>NZ_JBHXMY010000687.1:0-2883 GCF_042720195.1 Nocardia sp. NPDC058497
GAAGCAGCCCGCGCCCTCGGCGCCGAGCAGGTGGTCGGCGGGTACCCGGACATCGGTGAACCGCAGGTGCCCTTCGTGTTCGCTGAATCCGGGCACGGTGAAATTGCGGACCAATTCGAGGCCCGGGGCATCCGCCGGGACAATGAACATCGACAACCGAAGATGCGGTTCGGCGGCCGGATCGGTCACCACCATCACGATGTGAAAGGTGGCGAACTCGGCGCAGGAGTTGAACCACTTCTCGCCGTTGATGACCCACTCGTCGCCGTCGCGTACCGCGATGGTCCGGAACGCGGTCGGGTCCGAGCCGCCGGTGGGCTCGGTCATCACGTAGCAGGACCCGATCTCGCCGTCGAGCAGCGGCTGCAGGTACTTCTCCTTCTGCTCCGGAGTGCCGAAGTGCGCGAGGATCTCGGCATTGCCGGAATCCGGTGCCTGACAACCGAACACGAGCGGCGCCCACATCGAGGCGCCGAGCACTTCGTTGAGCAGGGCGAGCTTGAGCTGGCCGTATCCGGGCCCGCCGAGTTCGGGACCGAGATGGCAGGCCCACAGTCCCTGCTCCTTGACCTGCTGTTGCAGCGGCCGCATCAGCGCACGGATCTCCGGATTGGTCCGGTCGTACGGGTTGGGGTAGAGCAGATCCAGTGGCTCGACCTCGGTGCGGACGAACTCCGCGACCCAGTCGAGCTTGCGCTGGTACTCCGGATCGGTCTCGAAATCCCAAGCCATGGTCAGCCTTTCGTGTTGTCGCCTGCGGCGGTGAGCCCGGACAGGACGGTGTCGGTGAGGATCTCGGCGATCTCGGTGGGGGAGTGCGCACCGCGTTCGCGGTACCAGAAGCCGAGCGAGTTCAGCATGCCGAGCAGGCCGTTGGTGACGACATGATCGGCGGTGCGCAGCTGCCCCGTGGCGAAGCCCGCATCGATGACGTCCTGCCAGCAGCGCTGGAGCCGGTCACGCAACTGCTGCAGTTCGGTGGCGCGTTGCCCGGTGAGTGCTTCCCCGTCGCGCAGGTGCACGGCCACCGCGCGTCGGTGCGTGACGATCAACTCCACATGACTGCGGATGAGCAGGCGCAGGGTCTGGACCGGATCGGCGCCCGCCGCGATGATGCGTTCGGCGTCGTCGAGCAGCAGCCGGGTGTAGTCGCCGAGGATCTCCCACAGCAGCTCTTCCTTGGAACCGATGTGGTAGTACAGCGCACCCCGCTGGACGTCGGCTCTCGCGCCGATCTCGGCGACGCCGGTGGCGTGGAAGCCGCGTTCGGCGAACAGGTCGAGGGCCGCGGCGCGGATGCGATCGTGGGTATCGGCCGCGCCGCGATCGGTGGCGGGTGGGCGCCCACGGCGGCGGACTGGAGCGACGGGTTCGCCGGGCTGCGCGACGCTCACCATGCCTCCACTCCGCCGGGCGACCAGGGCTGACCGCCGAGAAATGTTCCGGTCAGTACATTAATTCTCCGGGTGCCTACAATCAAGAGGTGGCCCGCCACGCCCACCGCGCTGACCCCGGCGTCTCGGCGTGGCGGAATGGACGGCGCTCCTGCGGCGTTCGAACCCACACGAGATGTCACCACTACCCACGGGTAACATGACATCGACTTTTCCCACCCGGCTTTCTCAAAAGTGAGGCAGTAGATGACAGAGCGGATTCAGGTCGGCGGGCTCCAGGTGGCCAGCGTTCTTCACGATTTCATCGAGAACGAGGCGCTCCCCGGTACCGGCGTAGATTCCGCCGCGTTCTGGGCCGGCGCCGAGCAGGTCATCAACGACCTCGCCCCGCGCAACCGTGCCCTGCTGGCCGAACGCGACGAGATCCAGGGCAAGCTCGACGCCTGGCACCAGGAGAGCCCCGGCACCGGCTACGACAAGGGCGCCTACAAGGAGTTCCTGACCGAGATCGGTTACCTGCGTCCCGAGCCCGCCCCGTTCCAGATCGGCACCGGCAACGTCGACGCCGAGATCGCCACCACCGCGGGCCCGCAGCTCGTGGTGCCGGTGATGAACGCGCGCTTCGCGATCAACGCCGCCAACGCGCGCTGGGGCTCGCTCTACGACGCGCTCTACGGCACCGACGCCATCTCCGAGGCCAACGGCGCCGAGAAGGGCACCGGCTACAACCGCGTGCGCGGCGACAAGGTCATCGAGTGGGGCCGTAACTTCCTCGACGACGCCGTCACCCTGATCACCGGCTCGCACATCGGTTCGTCGTACTACAAGATCGTCGACGGCGAGCTCGAGATCGGCCTGGAAGACGGCACCGACATCGGCCTGGCCGACCCGTCGCAGCTCGTCGGCTACCTGGGCGACCCCGAGGCCCCGACCTCGGTGCTGCTCAAGCACAACGGCCTGCACATCGAGATCCAGATCGACGCGAACTCGCCGATCGGCTCGACCGACACCGCCGGTGTCAAGGACATCGTGCTCGAGTCCGCGCTCACCACGATCATGGACTTCGAGGACTCGGTCGCCGCGGTCGACGCCGAGGACAAGGTCGTCTGTTACCGCAACTGGCTCGGCCTGATGAAGGGCGACCTGGCCGAAGAGGTCACCAAGGGCGGCAAGACCTTCACCCGCACCATGAACCCCGACCGTGTGTTCACCGCGCTCGATGGTTCCGAGCTGGTGCTGCACGGCCGGTCGCTGCTGTTCGTGCGCAACGTGGGCCACCTGATGACCTCCGACGCGATCATCGACGCCGAGGGCAACGAGGTGCCCGAGGGCATCATGGACGGCCTGATCACCTCGCTGATCGCCGTGCACTCGCTCAACGGCGACACCCAGCGCGCCAACACCCGCACCGGTTCGGTCTACATCGTGAAGCCGAAGATGCACGTCCCCGACGAGGCCTCTTTCACCAACTATCTGTTCGTCCGTATCT
>NZ_JBHXMY010000688.1:0-2882 GCF_042720195.1 Nocardia sp. NPDC058497
ACGTATTTCCGTGTGCTCGTTGAGTACGGCCGCGGCCGGTAGGTTGGCTGGCATGTCCAGCGACGTGCTGCCTGCCGAAGTCGGGCGGAGTGTGCAGGTGTTTCTGAGCGCTGTCGACGCGTTGGCGCCGGGGCTGGTCAGCGGGTTCTACCTGGTGGGATCGGTGGCCTTGGGCGACTTTCGACCTCATGGCGCCGGGCGCGGTCGACTCCAGACGGCCAGCGATATCGACTTCGTCGCGGTGACCGATCGTCGTTTGGAGGAAGGGTCTCCGGAGATGGCGGCGTTGGCTGAGGCGCACGCCCGAACGGTGGCTGCCTTCCCGACGCCGAATTTCGACGGCGCGGTTCTCACCTGGGCCGACCTCGCGGCCGGGCCGAGGGGCTGCTCCGAAGTTCCTTGCGCCCAGGAGAATCGGTTCACACCCGCTGGGCGGTTCGGCATCAACCCGGTGACGTTCTGCGAGCTGGCCTGGCACGGGATCACCGTGCGTGGACCGCAGCCGACCGACATCGACCTGTGGGCCGACCCGAATGCCTTGCGCCAGTACACCATCGGCAACCTTCGTGTCTACTGGCGGCCGTGGTGGGAACAGAACCGGCAGCTGCGCCCGCTGCCTCTCGTCCTCGGGGTCAGTCCGTGGTTCCCGGTCTGGGCCGTGCTCGGCGTGAGCCGACTGCACCACCTTCTCGCCACCGCAACGATGACCTCCAAATCCGGTGCGGGTCGCTACGCCCACAAGACGTTCGATCCGCGCTGGCAGCGCATCATCGCCGAAAGCCTGCACCTGCGCACCAACGGCACCGAGGGCCGCCGCGGTTACCGCAACCCCTTGACCCGCCGCCGCGACACTCTCGCCTTCCTCGACGCCACCATCGACGCCGCGCTGACCTTGCCCGTCAATCGCTGACACCACCACACCCGATCAAAGTTCAGCCTCATCGGCGGGTAGCCGCGTAGTCGCGGCGGTGTCAGCTGGCGCAGGCGCGCAACGCTAGTCGGCAAAGCTGAGAGTTCTCTGCAGCCAGGCAAGCACCGGCGGTGCGACCTCGTCGAGTGCGGACTCCGCGATGATCCAATGCGGCTTGCCAGGATAAACCTGATGTTCGGCATCGTAACGGGCAGCGATCCGCTTCGAGATCCATTGTGCGACATTACGATCTGCCCCGCCGCTGACGCACAGCACGGGGCACGTGACGTCGGACGCTTTCACCCTGGTGGAGGATGCGCCGAGTGACATCTCCCGGAAGACCCGCCCCGAGTCGCGGACCAGACGCGGGATCAGTTCATCTTGTTCGGCCGCGGAGAGGGTATTCAGCGGAACTCTTCGCATAGTCTTCGCCGAGGGGAAGAACGGCCTCCCCGCGACGACCGCCGGCAGCACCGGGAACAGGTGCGGAAGCGCCCGAAGCTGCGGCCAGAGCACCCCGGGTGGGATCGACGCGAGCAGCACCGCCGCTCTCGGCATGCGGGCCGCTGCGATCCTCTGGGTCAGCAGGCCACCCATGCTGTGGCCGATGACGATCGCCGGTTCGTCGAGTCGGTCGTAAGCCTCGAGGGCGACGGTGAAGCAGTCTTCGATTCCGATTCGGGCCAGCACTTCGTCATCGGTAGGGTCACGGCCGGGCAGGGTGGGTGCGTGGCAGCGGAATCCGGCTGCCTCGAAGAACTGGATCCACGGTTCCAGCAGGGAAGGCCGACCGAACACGCCGTGGAGGAGGAGGATGGGGGGCTTGGCATCGGGGGCTGGGTCAGGCCGCACCCGGCCAGTATGCCGGAGTGCGGGCCAGAAGCTGAGTGATTCAGCGAATCCGAAATCGCCGCAACCTGTCCCGGATACGAGGAAATGGCGTGCTTGCCTACCGGATAACGCGGTTCGCCGGGTTTGGTCGACGAAACCGGGTGTGGGGTGGATGGTGTGAAATGATCGGGGTGTCGGCGTGACCGTGGCGCCGGATCGGAAGACTCATATCGGCGGCTTCGGTCGTCGCACAAGGTGAGGGGATGCGATTCGGATGACGTATGGACAGCAGCAACCCGGTTATCCACCGGCGGGGCCGAAACTCGGTGTCGGCGACGCCATCGGTTACGGGTGGGACAAATTCAAGAACAATGCGGTGGTGTGGGTCGCCATCGTGCTGATCGCGTTCATCATCCAGCTGGCGATCAACTTCCTGTTCGGTTTGGGTACTACGACCGATACCGATGCCGACGGTGACTTCAGCATCGGATTCGGTATCTGGCAGTTCATCGGCACGGTGGTGAGCGCCGTCATCGGCTATTTGATCTCCGCCGCGTTCGTGCGTGGCGCGCTGCACGAAACCGACGGGCGCAAGCCGGGATTCGGTGATTTCTTCAAATTCACAAATGTCGGCGCGGTGATCCTGGCGGGCATTCTGGTCGGTTTGGCGACCGGAATCGGTTTCGTGCTGTGCATCCTGCCGGGTCTGGTGATCGCCTTCTTCACCTGGTGGACGATGCAGTTCGTGATCGATCGCGATCAGGACGCGATCACGGCGATCAAATCGAGTTTTTCGGCGATATCCAGCAATGCCGGACCGTTGCTGCTGCTGGCGCTGGCGCTGTTCGGTATCAATATCGTCGGCGCGCTGCTGTGTGGCCTCGGCCTGCTGGTGACGGTGCCGCTGACGATCATCGCCTCGACTTACGCGTACCGGGTGGTGACCGGCGGACCGGTCGTCGGGGCGGCACTTACGCCGGAGCCGGGATACCCGCAGTACGGTGGGCCCGCAGGCGGATTCGGTCAGCCGGGCGAGCCGGGGTATCCGGGTCAGCCGGGACAGCCCGGTGAGCCGGGGTACCCGGGGCAGCAGGGATACCCGGGTCAGCCCGGTCAGCCGGGGTACCCGGGGCAGCAGGGA
>NZ_JBHXMY010000689.1:0-2200 GCF_042720195.1 Nocardia sp. NPDC058497
GGAATCGCGATGCCTGGCCGTTCATCGAATCGGTAGTGGAATCAAGATTGGTTGCGTGTGCGGTGACCGCATTATTCGCAACAGAGAATTTCGTACCCACGGCACTTCCTCAAGATAGATGTGTATGAGGTGGCCGCACCCCCGACTTGGTGCGCAAATCACACGCTAACGCAGAGAGGTTGGCTGGACCAACACCCGGCACTCGAATATGGCGGGCAACACACTGGCGCGGAAGAGTGTCGAGTACGTGCTGCGAATCTCTACTAGATGATCTTGCTATCAATGGCGGGAAAGGGTCGCGGAAAGTGCTGCAGCGCATCGTGGTGAAGGGGCGAACTTCGGGCATGATGACCGCCATGAGTGCGCATTTCGTTCGCGTCTCGGTCGTTTCGGGGGACAGTCAGCTCGACGTGAGCCTGCCCGCGCGAAGGCCGCTCGCGGAGTACATCACCGACATCACCGAACTGCTCGCGATCGAGCCGGACGACCCGGTCACGGCGTGGGCACTGTCGGCGCCGGCGCGGGGAACCCTCGCCATGGAATCCACCCTCGCCGAATCCGGTGTCCTGGATGGGGCCGTCCTGCATCTGACGCCGCTGGAGCTGGCGGCGCGAACGCCCTATGTCGACGATGTGGTCGATGCCGTCGAATCCGCCGTCGATCGAGGTGAGCGACGGTTTCGGGGTGTGCATCGAGATCGGGCGATCGCCGCGCTCGTGGTCATGGCCTGTGCGGTGGCCGCGATGCTGTGCGCCGGATTGCGACCGGGGGTGCTCGGTGCGCTACCGGTGATCGTCCTTGCCGCGCTGATCGCGGTGCTGGCATTGATCGCGGGGACGCCCGAGCGTTCGCTGATCGCATGGGGCCTGGTTCCACTGGCCGCCGCGGCGGCGGTGTGTGTGGTACCCGGCGATCCGGGGGTGGCGGTGCCGGCCGGGATATCCAGCGCTTTCCTCGGCGGCGCGCTGGCGGTCGCGCTCGGATCCCGCCGGGTCGGGCACATCCTCGGCGCGACCGTCGCAGCCGCGGGTTTCGCCGCGGCCGCGGTGGCGGTGGCTCTCGGTGCGAACAGCACGGCGTTGTCCGCGTGGATCGCGCCGCTGCTGGTCCTGCTGGTCGCCGTCGTCCCGCGTGGGGCGGTGCTCGGCTCGGGCCTGCTCGACCTCGTTCGCCGTGGTGAGCAGGGGTATACCGTGCCGCGAGCGGTGGTCGACGCCGCCACCCGAAGGGGGCGGGATCTGCTCGATGTGGGCATCGGTGCGGTGGTGGCGGCCGTCTCGACGACCGTGGCCACGCTGATCTGGACCGGGGTGTGGGTACAGGTGGCGCTGGGAATCCTGATCGGCGTCGTCGTGCTGCTGCGCAGCCGCTCCTATACCGATACGCGGCATGTCGCGCTGCTCCTGGCGGTGCCGGTGATCGTCACGTTGTCCGCGGGTGCGGTGGCGGCCAGGGAACTGGCTGGTCAGGACATGGTGATCCGGTCGATCGTGCTGACGGCGGTCGCCGCGACGGTGGTGGTGACGCTGGTCGTCGCCGGGTTCGTCCGGCTCGGTGAAGTCGCCTCCGCGCGGGTGGCGAGGCTCTGGAACGCGGTGGATCCGGTGCTGCTCGTCCTGCTGCTGCCCGCGACCTTCGGTGCACAGGGGATCTACACCTACTTGATGTGAGCAGGTCTCACCGGCGACCGGCGGCGATCAGATCGATGATGTATCCCGCCGCCACCACACCGCCGGCGATGATCAGCGCTGTCACCAGGGAGTACATGAGCAGGCGGGTGACGGCCCTGCGGGTGCGGACCGGGGCGGTCCCGTGCACGAGCGCGTCGAGCGTGGCGCGCGAGCGCAGCAGGTGCGCTTCGATTACCACCCGCGGTTCGGGGTCGGTCACGTCTGTCTCCTCCGTGGTGAAAGCCCAAGAAATGTACATCCTAATGGCCTCAGCTGCCGTTACGTCTTTGTCGGATCAATCACATGAGCCGAGGATTATGTAACGTTTCCCGACCTGGCCTTTTCGGTTTTCCATGGAATCCGATGGTTCTCGCGAAGGGCTCGTGCACGGTCGCCGAGAGGCGAGGGGGTTTGGCAACCCGCAAGGAAGGGGGGGGGGGGGGGCAAAGTTCGGGTGATTTGAGAGCCGGGGGTTTGTGAGGGGGGGGGCGGCAACATCGGCCAGGGCCGGGGGGGGGGTGGGCCCCAGA
>NZ_JBHXMY010000689.1:2210-2877 GCF_042720195.1 Nocardia sp. NPDC058497
ACCCCCACCCTCCGTGGGGTCGGGCTCGGGGCGCGGCCCGGGCCCCCTTGTGTGGCTGTTTTCCCCCCCCTCTCTCGCCTGGTCGGGTGGGTGGCAATAGTCCGGTTATTGTCATCGCGTGCTTTTGTCTCGGGGGAGGCAGTCATCTGCTGCCTGGCCGTGGCTGCTCGTAGCCACCATTTTCATCGTCGGAGTTTCCACCTCGTGCAGCGCACGGCTGGAGCATTCCGAAACGCCGGTGAGTTCCACCGGTAAACCCGCTCCGGTACGTCCGGCAGCGCAATTGGCGGCGTGGTCGCACATTCACGCCGTGCCGTACGGAATTCCGGAAACGGCGCTCCAGTCGTATGCCTATGCGGCGTCGGTGCTGGATCGCAGCGCGCCGGACTGCCATATCGGCTGGCCGACCCTGGCCGCGATCGGCGCGGTGATGAGCGACCACGGCTCCGCCGACGGCTCGACCCTGGCGGCGGACGCGACCGTCTCACCGAACCTGCGCGGATTGCGCCGTGCGCGAGTGGAATTGCCGACGGTGGCCGACACCGACGGCGGCCGGATCGACGGCGACCGGACCCAGGACGTGCCGATGGGGCCGATGCAGCTGATGCCCAGTGTGTGGGAGCAGTGGTCGACCAGGCACTCTCGGGGCGTGCCCGCATCTGGAAGG
>NZ_JBHXMY010000690.1:0-2857 GCF_042720195.1 Nocardia sp. NPDC058497
CCGTCCGGATCTGCTCGGGAGTGGTGCGCAGGCCCGACACCATGTTCTCGGCCCAGCCGGTGAACTCGTAATACGCGCCGATGGCCGCACGAGCTTCGTCGACGACGACCTGCGGACCGAGGACGGCATTGACCTGAGCGACGATCCGCGGCTCACCCACGCGGCCATGCTCATGCCAGGACTTGCGGACCGAATCGAACAGACCGGCCGCCCAGTTCGGTGGGACCGCGGACAAGAATCCGTCGCCCCAGCGTGCGACTCGTTCAAGTGCTTTGGGCTTGAAGCCGCCGAACAGAAGCTCGGGGCCACCTGGGCGGCTCGGCGTGGGGCCGATAGGTCCGCAGTCGGCGCTGAACCGCTCGCCGGACCACAGACGATGGAGCTGGGCCAGCTGTTCATCCAGCCGACGGCCGCGCGTGCGCAACTCGGTGCCGGTAGCCAGGTGATCATCAGCGCGGCCGCCGACGCCGAGGCCGAGCACCAGCCGCCCACCGGACATACGATCAAGCGTCGCAACCTGTTTGGCGAGCAGAGTGGTTTCCCGCAGCGGCGCGAGCAGCACTTCGGTCTGTACTCGGATACGGCTGGTGGCACCCGCGATGACCGACAGCGCGACCAGTGGCTCGGGATTGTCGTAGACGACCCGATCGAGCAGACCGAGGGTCGAGAACGGTCCGGCGTCGGCACGGCGAGCCCAATCGAGCAGAGTGACGGGATCGGAGATAGGCATTCCGAGTCCGATATGCATGGATTCCTCCAGGAAAATGGGTGGGCAAATCTGCCGCCCACTCCAACGCCTGGATCATGAGGCGAGGGCTCCCACTCTGCGGCTGTACTTCCAGAGAGCACCAATCGGATTGCGGCCACTATAAATTCGACGATCCGATCGCGCAAACGGGGCAATCGGGCTTCTTGACGAATCTCGGTAAGTTCCGTCACTCGCCTGGCTCAGCGGCAGCCCGGACACAACGGCTGGCAGTCCTCCACTGTCGCCGCCATCCTGCAGAACCCCCGCTACACCGGCTACGCCTTCTTCGGACGCTGGACCAAGACCGAACAACTCCTCGGCCCCGACGATGTCGCCGCCGGCTACATCGTCAAGTTCAAATGCTCACCGCCACAACGCATCGTCAGATAACGCCGACCAGCACACCCGGCCATCGTCTCCGTCGAATCGTTCACCCAGGCCACCCTGAAGCGCGTTGGGGCGCCCGCTCGGCTCGGTTGTCGCCTACGACGCCATGCACCTCAGCGACCACCCCGCCGCGCTGATCACCCTCGGCTCACCGCTGGGTCTGCAGGGCGTCGTCTATCCCCGGTTGCGTCCCCAGCCTCCCACCTCCCGGCATAGTGACGCGGTGGGAGAACTTCGCCGCCGAAGATGACCTCGTCGCCGCCAGAGACGAACAAGTGCCAGCCCCAGATGGTTGGTCGAACACGTTCCCCGAACCACGGCACTGCGCGGCGATCGTCGACCGCCTCACCTTCGGCGGGCAGATCATCGAAACCGGCACCGAGAGTTACCGACTCACCCGCACCGCCGCACTCAACAACACCGCCAACACCACAGCGCAGGCACCGACACCGCCGAAACCGGCATCCACTGACGCTCAGCAGTCACTGGAAACCGTGCCCTGACCAGATATCTATCGGCGAATTGCGAGCCACCCCAACACTGCGATCACAGCCGGGCCCCGGTTCCACGCAGCCCTGGCCCGGCCAGCAGATCGCGCCACAGCACCACGTGTCCGTTGCCGGTCGAACTGACGCAGGAGAACACCCGGTGAGCAGTGGTGCGTCAAGTATGTGGCGAATCGTGGGGATCTGTGTCTGCCCGTTTGTTGACGCTTTCGAGGCTGAGGTCGATTGTCGGTGCGGCCTGCCACTATGGCCTGTATGACGACAGCCGATCCTTGGGCCCCGTTCGAGTGGCTCGCTGCATCCGAGAGTCAAGCAGGCCCGCTGGGCGTGATCTTCAGTGTGGCCTTCTTCCGCGGGCTCGACCCGTCGGAGGTGGTGCGTCGCTTCAACAATGGCGAGGACTCCAGCCAGGAATTGGACTTCGAACAGTTCAACGACAGGATGGTTGAGTTCCTCGGGAAGACCGGCGGCGGAAGCGGCGGTGGTCACGTGGGCGTGTTCCCGGCCGGTGAGTGGAGCGTGGCCATCGAGCCGTTCGGGTGGTGGGCGACCGATCGCGATGTGCTGGCGGACCTGTCGCGAGGATGTGAGGTCCTGGCGATCACACGCCACGACTACGCCGAGCACAGCCTCGCGTACGCAATCGACAGCAGGCTTGTTACCGCCCACGAATTGCAGGTCCCGCACAACCGTTGGGGCTCCGATCCCGACCGACTCAACGATTACATGCGTGAGCTGGGAATGGTGCTGGATAGCTCCGACAATGAGATCGACTGGGACGCTGTCTGGAACATCAACTACAACATCGCCGTGCCGAGAGCTTTCGCCCTGGCGGCCAAGGTCACTGGAGTGTCGTTCACGCCGGTCATGCTGAACCAGCCTCTGCTCGTGGGACCTATCGCCTACCGATGGCCACCTTCCGGCCACGGCACCACATAGGGCCAGACCTAATGAACCCGAAGAGGTCACGATAGCGGGGTCAGGTCAACTGGCAACGGACACCACGGTCCCTGCTCACGACCCCATCGCCTGCCTTCTGACACTCCCGGCGACCTGACACGCCGACGGGAGTGGTCTCGAAATTCACCGATACCGCTGCCCTGGATCGCCCCTGAGTGACCTCGGAATTCACCGATACGTGGTCTCAGAATTCACCCTTACAGCCACCTGGGCGAACGTTCCAGTTCTCCAGAAGCTACCCATCAGAGCTCAATAA
>NZ_JBHXMY010000691.1:0-2856 GCF_042720195.1 Nocardia sp. NPDC058497
CGGCTAGGGCGCTCATCTGCCTGGAGAACACTCGTTGAAACTCGCAAGCGTACGAGTTCAGGCTGGCGCCCGCGAGTGAATAGATCGCCGGATCGACGACCAGGATGGTATCGCTCATGATTCAGCCGCGACCGAGAATTGTTAATGTGGCTTGTGTTGCGGCTGTATACCTGTCGTGTGCATCCTGTGCAGCGGTGCGAATCAGCTGGATCCCTTCGGAAACTTCCGTCGCGCCCACATTCCAATCACGGAATGCCTCGGCTTGAGCATCTGCGGCGGCACCGGTCCAGTTCTGCTGGACGGCAGTAAGTCGTTGCTGGAGCCCGTCGAGGCTGTCGTTGAGGAAGCCTACGAAACCTGTTACACGGGTGACGATCTGCTCGAGTTCGGCAAGGTCGACACGGAAAGGCTGAGCGTTGTCGACCACTACGTCCCCGACATGTCGAGCGAAACGGACAATGCACTGGTTTCTGTTGCCAGCAACTGATCTTGGTCGGCAAGGGTCTTACTGGTGACCCCGAGAAGTTCTGCCATGTCGGCGAGGGCATCGAGGATTGTGTCGGCGCCCTGCTTGGTTTCGGTCCAGCCGGCCGAAAATGATTCGGCTGAGGTTCCGCGCCAGTTGTCGAGAAGTGTGACTATATCTGTGTCAAGGGATCTCAGTCCGTTGATCAGAGATTCGGCAACTTGCTGTACAAATGAGCCTGCGTCGGTGACTTCGTCAGGTAACAGCGCAAAGTCGTTGGCTGGTCCGCTCGGTTCGGCGGTCATGTATCCCCCTATCATGAATCTGCCCGAGACTACGTCGTCCGTATTTGGCTGGCAAGACGGACCTGATCAGTAGGGCGTCCTGGTTGGGCGCCCGTTGAGCTTGGCTGGTTCACCACCTGCCCTGAGGTCAGGGCAGGTCGTATTCGAACCAGATGTGGTGGCCGCCGGTTGCATCGACGTAGAGCGCACCGGTGCCGGTGATGCCGGTGAGCTCGCCGGTGCCGCTGGCGGGCACGATGTGGAAGAACTCGTCGGTGCGATCGGTGCCGCCGGTGGTGGCCGAGTGGACGAAGTTGAAGGCGCCGGACTTACCGTGCAGTGCGCCCTCGAAGGACTCCATGGCGATGTAGGTGCCCGCTCCGGAGGACATGTCGAAGGCCGCGGTGAACAGCGTCGCCGAGGTGCCCGTGATCTCCCCGGCGTAGACCTTCGTCATGAGGGTCACGCCGACGGGCAGCCCGGTGCTGATGGGTGGCTGCGGCTGCAGGTCGGTGGGGTCGAACGCGGTGACTTCGAACGTGCCGGTTGCCTTCATACCGGCGATGCTAAACCGGGCCACCGACAGACGCCGCGACTCACGACGTGGTGTCCATCCGGTACACGCGGGCGGCATTGCCGCCGAACACCTTCCGGAGCGTGTCCTGGTCGGCGCCCGCCTCGGTGAGCGCGGTCGCCACGGTCTCGACCGCGCCGGTGATGCTGGTGATCGGCTTGTCGACCGGGAAGTTCGAACCCCAGATCAACCGGTCGGGGCCGAACACCGCCAGCGCGTGCGCGAGCAACGGCCCCACCCGTTCGACCAGTTCGGGCACCGGCGTCGGGGCGCCGCGCGGTGGCACCGGATGACCGAGCACCGGCATCATGAGCCCGCTCACCTTGGCCACCACGGCAGGTTGCGCGGCCAGCTCGGTCAGGTCGTCGCGCCAGCGCTCGAACAGTGCCTGCCGCTGGGCAGGGGTGTGCCCGGTGTTCTTGCCGACCGGCCCGAAGATGCCCGCCGGCGTCCCCAGATGGTCGAGCACGATCGGCACTTCGGGGAAGCTCTCGGCCAGCGCCGTCACGTCGGGGAGCTGCACCGAGTACACCCAGGCGTCGAAGGACAGGCCGCGCTGGGCGAGCTGGGGGAAACCGTTCAGGAAGGCGGGGGCGGTGAGGCTGTCGTTCGGCGCGAACGATTTCACGGCCGGATCGGGATGGTGGGCGACCATGGCCCTGATCCCGCGCAGCAGCGGCGAGGCCGACTGATGCGCGTCCAGGACCGCGCCGAAGTCCGCGGCGGCGGGATCGGCCGACGCGATGATCGCGGCAAGGGCCGGGGTGTCGACACCGAAGGGCAGACTGGCCACCCAGCGGGTTTCGTCGGGCTTCCAGCCGGTCCATTCCACTTCGACGTGCGCGATCGCGTCCACCCGGGTCTTCCCGAGGTCGGCCCGGTAATCGGCGGGCAGATAGGGACCCAGGTAGGCGGACGGGTCACCGACGAATTCGCGGTCACCACGCGGAGCCAATTTCGCCGCGACATCGACCGGCAGCGGGAGATACCGCAGCAGGGTGGCGAGCTTGCTGAAATGGCGAGGTGTCGTGCGCGGATCCCACTGGTGGATGTGCGCATCGATGATGTCGAGGTCGGTCAGGTCCATGCTCTACGTCCCATCGCCGCCGCTTTTGTGCTGGCGGCAATTGTCACACGCGGGCGCCGGGTGAGGCTGGATTCGCGCACCCGGCGATCGCCTCAGACGGTTCGTCGATACTGCCCACCGACCGCGAAGAATGTGTCGGTGACCTGCTGCAGCGTGCACACCCGCGCCGCGTCCATCAGCACGTCGAAGATATTGCCGTCGGTATGGGCGACCTCGGCCAGCCGCGCCAGCGCGCGATGGGATTCCTCGGCGTTCTCGTCCTGGAAGGCGCGCACCCGGTCCAGTTGGGAACGGCGTTCCGCTTCGGTGCCGCGGGCCAGTTCGAGCGGGCCGTGCGCGGCTGCGTCGTCACGGCCGCGGAAGGTGTTCACGCCGACGATCGGCAGCGATCCGTCGTGTTTGCGCTGCTCATAGCGCATGGACTCGTGCTGGAAGCGCCCACGCT
>NZ_JBHXMY010000692.1:0-2856 GCF_042720195.1 Nocardia sp. NPDC058497
AGGGTTGACATGCGCCCCGCCTACCGGGCATAAGTTGTGGCCAGGCTGGTCGCCGCAGTCGCGCGACCAGCGGGAAACGGGCCGCTCGCTGGTCGATTCGCAAGCAAGGGCGTGGTCGAGGAAGGCCGCGCGTGCGCCATCGCTGTGGGTATCGTTGTCTCATGACCGCAGCGCGCGAGCCGCTCATGACGACCGAGGAGTTCGAAGAGCTCGCTCGGGTCGCCGGTCATGTCTCGGAGGGTGTTCGGCTGGAGTACGTCGAGGGGAAACTGGGGGCCAAAGCCGTGCCGGACGGGGACCATGATTGCGTGCTCGAATGGCTGATGCGCATTCTGCTCGTGTTGCGGCCCGAATTGTGGCTCTTCCCGGAGCGCGGATTGAAGATCGACTCCTACCGCACCGGGCGGGCGCGGCCGGATGGCGCGCTGGCACCGACCGGGGTCTTCGCCGGCCAGTCGGAGTGGGCTGACCCCGACCCGGTTCTGATGGTGGTCGAGGTGACTTCCCACGATCAGGACACCGACCGCAGGGACCGCCGGGAGAAGCCTCGCGCCTACGCGCGGACCGGTATTCCGGTGTACCTGTTGATCGACCGGGAGAAGGGGTGCGTCGTAGTACGCAGCAACCCGGTCGACGGTGAATACGAGCGAATGCTGATCCAGCCGTTCGGCGCCGAAGTCGAGATCCCTGACCCGGTGGGGGTCACGCTCGACACCGAGCCGTTGAAGGCTTGGGTGTCCTGAAAGGGCCGCCACCCGACGGGTAGCGACCTTTCAGAGCGTCGAATGATTAAGCGACAGAAGCGGATTCGATGATGACGTCGTCGACGGGGACGTCCTGGTGGGGGCCTGCGTTGCCGGTGGTGACGGCGGCGATCTTGTCGACAACCTCGGTGCCGTCGGAGACCTTGCCGAAGACGGCGTAGCCCCAGCCCTGGCCCTGGGGGGCGGTGTGGTTGAGGAAGGCGTTGTCGGAGACGTTGATGAAGAACTGGGCGGTGGCCGAGTGCGGGTCGTTGGTGCGGGCCATCGCGACGGTGTACTTGTTGTTCTTGAGGCCGTTGGTCGCCTCGTTCTGGATCGGCGCCTGAGTGGGCTTCTGCTTCAGGCCGGGCTCGAACCCGCCGCCCTGAACCATGAAATTGGGGATGACGCGGTGGAACACGGTGCCGTTGTAGTGGCCCGCGTTCACGTAGTTCACGAAGTTGGCGACCGTGTTCGGCGCGGCCTGGTCGTCCAACTCGAGCACGATCGGTCCGTAGTTGGTTTCGAGATTCACCTTGGTCATGGAGTCGAGTCTAGGGAGGGGAGGGGGTCGGAAGGGAGTGGGGTCCGGATCGGTGGTGCCGAACGAACTGGTGGACGCGCAACGCACGGCGAAATCCATCCACCGGCATGCGGTGTGCGTTTGGTTGATCGGATATAGTTTTTAAGGAACCCGCGTGCCTGAGGCGCACGCGGGTTCTTTACTGCACAACCATTCGACACACCGAATTCGAGACGATTTCGGCGCGAGGAATCACGGGCCGACGGTAATCGGCACCGACGGGGTGGTGGTGTTGTTCACGGCGTATTTGCCCGTCACCTGACCGGTCGTGGCACTGGTCGGGCAGCCGAAGCTACCGGTCACCTTGATCGGAGCCGGGGCATTGGTCGCCTGCACGGTCGACGGGCTGCCGTTGGTCCAGGTGCCCGCGAGGCTCGCCGCCGCGGTGGGGGCGACGACGATCTTGCAGGAGGCCAGGCCGCTGGTCTGGATGACCATGCCGCCCTGCGGGATATTGATGGTCCCGGCGATCGGCGTGCCGTTCTGGCCCGTGATCGACCAGCTGCCGCTGGTGGTCACGGTCGCGCTCACGCCCCACATGCTGGTCGTGCAGCCGGTGAAGGTGGGCGCGCTGATCGGGACGGTGATCGGGCCGCTGGGGTTGGTGTTGTTCGGCGCCGCCGGCACCGCGCCGGTGGCGTTCGAGGTGGTGCAGGTGATGCTGACACCACCGGCGACCGCCTTCACCGTGCCCACATTGGTCGCCGAGACCGCGGCGCCAGCGGGTGCGACCGTGGTCGAACCGGCGGCTGTCGCCGGGCCGATGCCGAAGGTCGTCGCGGCGACCAGACAGCCGGCGGTGGCCAGTGTCGCCCGCGCGAAGAATTGATTGTCGAACATTGCGTACTCCTTGCTGAAATCGACAGCTACGCGATGTGAAGCTGTCGTGTTCAAGAATACAAAAGGCATTTTTCGGCAGTGCATTGTTCGCGCCTACCATTTCGTGTGGAAACCTTCGCGAATCAAGCCCCGCTGCCTCGGATCGCGTTTATTATGCGGGGCTGTTACTGCGCGTAGCGGTTACTGCATTTTTTATCTATATGCACCGTGCACACTGGTAACATCGAAAAACTCCTGTGCCGCGCCCGGTCATCCGCGGATCGCGGGCTTCGGACCTGGATCGATAGCGAGTTCGCATAGCGCCGAAACGGCTGGTCGCCCTGCGTCGGCCTGCGACGGGACAAGTTAGGCGCACGTCGCACCCTTAATGAAACGCTTGAACTTCACACCGTAGCGCAATGTATGTCCACAGGCATGGCGTGCGACCCCTCACAAGTAGGGGGGTGCGGATACGATGCCCACCGTGCCAGACGCCGCAACTGCTGTTCTCACCAAGCCGCCCGCCGCGCCGGTGGCGTCCCCGAAGGACTTCCGGATCGCGCGCTGGATCGCGCTGGTCGCCGGGCTACTCGGCGCCCTGTTCGCGGTGGCGACGCCGTTCCTGCCGGTCACCCAGACGACCGCGCAGCTGAACTGGCCGCAGAACGGCAAGCTCGGCAATATCCAGGCACCGCTGATGTCGCAGGTGCC
>NZ_JBHXMY010000693.1:0-2845 GCF_042720195.1 Nocardia sp. NPDC058497
TGCCAGGCCTGCGCGTAGCATCGGGGCTCAGCGAAGCCGGCGCGGCGGCCATCCGGACGCTCGGTCCGGGTGGCTGCTACTCAGGGTGTCAGTGCGCCGCCGAATCCCAGCTGCGGCCGGTGCCGACCGAGACGGTCAGCGGGACCGAGAGTTCGATAGCCGAGGACATCTGTTCGCGGGCAAGGGATTCCAGAGCTTCACGTTCGCCGTCGGCGACCTCGAAGACGAGTTCGTCGTGGATCTGCAGGAGCATGCGCGAGCGCAGGCCCGCCTCGCGCATCGCGTTCTGCACGTTGATCATGGCGACCTTGATGATGTCGGCGGCGGTGCCCTGGATGGGGGCGTTGAGGGCCATGCGCTCGGCGGCCTCGCGGCGCTGGCGGTTGCTGGAATCCAGGTCGGGCAGGTAGCGGCGGCGGCCGAACAGGGTTTGGGTGTAGCCGACCTTGCGGGCCTGCTCGACGACCTCGGCCAGGTAGTCGCGGATGCCGCCGAAGCGGTCGAAGTAGACGTCCATCTGCTCCTTGGCCTCGGCGGTGCTGATCTTCAGCTGGGCCGAGAGGCCGTAGGAGCTCAGCCCGTAGGCCAGACCGTAGGACATGGCCTTGATCCGGCGGCGCATCTCCGGGTTCACCTCCGACAGCGGGATGTCGAAGGCCTTGGACGCGACGAAGGTGTGCAGGTCCTCGCCGGAGTTGAACGCCTCGATCAGGCCCTCGTCGCCGGACAGGTGCGCCATGATCCGCATCTCGATCTGGCTGTAGTCGGCGGTCATCAGCTCGGTGTAGCCGGGGCCGACGACGAAGGTGTCGCGGATCTGGCGGCCCGTGTCGGTGCGGATCGGGATGTTCTGCAGGTTCGGCTCGGTCGAGGAGAGCCTGCCGGTGGCGGCGATGGTCTGGTTGAAGGTGGTGTGCACGCGGCCGTCGTCGGCGACCGACTTGAGCAGGCCGTCGACGGTCACCTTCAGCCTGGTCGCGTCGCGGTGCGCGAGCAGGTGCTCGAGGAAGGCGTGGCCGGTCTTCTCGAACAGCGACTCCAGCGCGTCGGCGTCGGTGGTGTAGCCGGTCTTGGTGCGCTTGGTCTTGGGCATGTCGAGCTCGTCGAACAGCACCACCTGCAGCTGTTTGGGCGAGCCGAGGTTGATCTGCTTGCCGATCACCTCGTACGCCGAGTTCGCCGCCTCGGCGACCCGGTCGGCGAACTGGCGCTGCAGCGACTCGAGCTGGGCCACGTCGACGGCGATGCCCGCCTCTTCGAGCTGGCCGAGCACGCCGAGCAGCGGCAGCTCCATCTCGTCGAGCAGGGCGGTCGACTCGATCGCGGCCAGCTCGGTGTCGAGCGCGTCGGCGAGGTCGGCGACCGCGCGGGCGCGCAGCATCTCCTGGCGCGCGGTCTCGGCGGCGACGGTGTCCTCGTCGTCGAGCAGCGAGAGCTGACCCGTGTCGCCGGTCTCCACGCGCAGTTCGCGCTTGAGGTAGCGCAGGGACAGATCGTCGAGGTTGAAGCTGCGCTGGCCGGGCCGGACCAGGTAGGCCGCCAGCGCGGTATCGGTGGTGAGGCCGGCCAGGGTGAAGCCGCGACCGCGCAGCGCGTGGCCGGCGGCCTTGGCCTCGTGCAGCGCCTTGGGCACGGCCGGGTCGGCCAGCCAGGCGCCCAGCGCCGCCTCGTCCTCGGGGGTGAGCACGGTGAGGTCGATGTAGCCGCCTTCGCCGTCACCGGCGGCGATGGCGATCGCACGGGCGTCGCCGTGCACCGGGGTGCCGGTGCCGACCACCGACAGACCTTGGCGCACACCGGCTTTCGCGTGCTCGGCCAGCCAGTCGGCCACCGCGCCCTGGTCGAGGGCGCCACCGCTGATCTCGAAGCCGGATTCGGCCTCGGGCTCGGCGGAGCCGAGGGTCTCGAAGAGCCGGTCGCGCAGCACCCGGAATTCCAGGTCGTCGAAGAGCTGGTGGATCTTCTCCCGGTCCCACGGCGCCTGCGCCAGCTGGTCGGGGGTGTAGGGCAGCGGCACCTCGCGCACCATCTCGGTGAGCTGGCGGTTGAGCACGACGCTGGACAGGTTGGCGCGCAGCGCGTCGCCGACCTTGCCCTTCACCTGGTCGACCTTGTCGACGAGGGTGGCCAGGTCGCCGTATTCGCGGATCCACTTGGCGGCGGTCTTCTCGCCGACGCCGGGGATGCCGGGCAGGTTGTCGCTCGGGTCGCCGCGCAGCGCCGCGTAGTCCGGGTACTGGGCGGGGGTGAGGCCGTACTTGGTCTCCACCTCGGCCGGGGTGAACCGGGTGAGATCGGAGACGCCCTTGCGCGGGTAGAGGACGGTGACGTCGTCGTTGACCAGCTGGATGGCGTCGCGGTCACCGGTGACGATGAAGACCCGGTACCCCTGGGCGACGGCCTGGGTGGTGAGCGTGGCGATCACGTCGTCGGCCTCGTAGCCGTCGATCGCCATCACGGGAATGCCGAGGGCGCCGAGCACGTCCTTGGTGAGCTCGACCTGGCCGCGGAACTCGTCGGGCGTCGCGCTGCGGTTGGCCTTGTACTCCGGGTAGGCCTCGGTGCGGAAGGTCTTGCGGGACACGTCGAACGCCGCGGCCACATGGCTGGGCTTCTCGTCGCGCAGCAGATTGATGAGCATCGAGGTGAACCCGTACACCGCGTTGGTGGTCTGCCCGGTGACGGTTTTGAAGTTCTCCGCCGGTAGCGCGAAGAACGCGCGGTAGGCCAGCGAGTGCCCGTCCAGGAGCAGCAGCGTCGGCCGCTCACCGCCCGAATCGGTGGTCGTTGTCGATGCCTGCGCAGTCGTCGGTGAACTCACCCGGATGAGTGTAGGGACCACCAC
>NZ_JBHXMY010000694.1:0-2833 GCF_042720195.1 Nocardia sp. NPDC058497
GGTTTGTGCGCGGCGTCCCGGCCGCGCACGTCGAGGACTCGCATGCCCCCGATGTCGGTGTCCGCGGACAGCCCCGCCCGATCGACCGGGTAGGACTCGAGGACGGTCACGGTGTCGAACATCGCGCCGGGCCCGGCCACGCGCTGGATCTGCGCGAGCCCGAGGTGCTGATGGTCGAGCAGCGAGGCTTGCTCGGTCTGGATGCGCCGCAGCAGCTGGGCCAGGGTTTCGCGGTGGTCGAGCCGGATCCGGACGGGCACGGTATTGACGAACAGCCCGACCATCGATTCGATGCCGGGGATCTGCGGGTGGCGCCCGGACACGGTGGTGCCGAAGACCACGTCCTCGCGGGCGGTCGAGGTGGCGAGCACGATCCCCCAGGCCGCTTCGACGACGGTGTTGAGGGTGGCCTCGTGCCGGTGGGCCGCCGCGATCAGGGCCGCGGTGCGCTGTTCGCTCAGCCGCACCCGGACTTCGCGCGCGGCCACGGTGGTCCGGCGGCCGCGGTCCGCGGGCGCCAGCAGGGTCGGCTCGGCGACACCGTCGAGTGCCCGCGCCCAGGCGGCTTCCGCCACGTCTTGGTCCTGGGCGGTCAGCCACCTCAGGTAGTCGCGGTAGGGGCGCACCGGGGGCAGCATCGTGGCGTCGCCCGCGCCGGCGTAGAGGGTCAGCAGTTCCCGGATCAGCAGGGGCGTCGACCAGCCGTCGATGAGGATGTGATGCATGCTCATCAGCAGCCGGTACCGCCCGGGTGCGGTGCTGATCAGGGTGAGTCGCAGCAACGGTGCCGTGGTGACGTCGAAGCAGTCGAGGCGGTCGGTGTCCATCAGCTGTTCGAGCGCGGCGTCGATGTCGTCGCGCTCGGTCCAGTCGAGCTCGGTGAACGGCACATCGATGTACCTGTGCACCACCTGGACCGCGTCGCCGATGCCTTTGCGCAGGAACGCGGTCCGCAGGTTGGGGTGCCGTGCGAGGAGAGTCTGTGCCGCGCGGCGCAGCCGGTCCGGGTCGACGTGCCCGCCGAGTTCCAACCAGAGTTGCACCAGGTAGGCGTCGATGGTGCCGTCGGCGAGCTGGGCGTGGAACAGCAATCCCGTCTGGAGCGGCGTGAGTGGCCAGATGTCGTCCAGTGCCGAACGTCCGGCCTCGAGCTGGTCGATCGCCTCCTGGTCGAGGTCGACGAGGTCGAGGTCGGAGGGAGTCAGGCCGCCGGCACCGGGCCGGGACGCGTGGGTCGCCAGGGCGGTCACCGCGTCGCGCCACAGTTCGGCGAGCTCGGTGACTTCGGCGGCGGTGAGCAGGCCGGTCGGGAACTCCCAGGCGGCGGTCAGCGTGGGCCCGTCCGAGGTGTCGAGGGTGACCGCGTTGATGCCGAGCAGGGCTGCGACGGGTGCGTCGGGGTTCTGGATGCTGCCGCCGTCGGTGTCCTCGCCCGCGGGCAGCCACCCGGCATCGCGCAACATGGCGGGGGTGGTGTCGAGCCGGCCGAGATAGTTGAAACTCACCTGAGGCGTGGGCAATTCACACAGGAGGGGAGCGGTCTCGGCATTGAGGTAGCGCAGCAGCCCATAGCCCATACCCCGGTGGGGGACCTGCCGGAGTTGCTCCTTGACCGACTTGACGACCGCCGCCGCGGCGGGCCCGGCGGCGAACGCGTCATCGATATCGATATCGGACAGGTCGAGCCGGACCGGGTAGTTGGTGGTGAACCATCCGATGGTGCGGGTGAGGTCGGCGCCGGGGAGCACCGTGTCGTGGCGGCCGTGGCTTTCGAGGGTGAGCAGCGTCTCGGTGACGGTGGTGCCGCGGCGGCCCTGCCATCGGGTCAGCGCCAGCGCGAGCCCGGCGACGAGGGCGTCGTCCACGTTGCCGTGGAACGCCCGGGGCAGGGTGGTGAGGACGGCGCGGGTCACCGCGGGAGGTAGCGCCACCTCGACAGTGGCGGCGGTGGCTTGCACGTCAACGGCCGGATCGATCGGGCGGGCACCGAGCGGCGGATCGGCAGCGTCGAGCGTGGACCGCCACCAGTCGAGTTCGTCGAGGCCCCCGGCGGCGGTCTGCAGCGCATGCGCCCAGCGCCGCATCGAAGTGCCGACCGGCGCGAGTCGCGGCCGTTGCCCGACGCTGCGCTGGGCCCAGGCCGCGGCGAGATCGGGAATGAGGATCCGCCACGACACCCCGTCGATGACCAGGTGGTGGGCGACGACGAGCAGCCTGCCCGGCTGTCCGGCCAGGTCGAACCAGACCAGCTGCAGCGTGATCCCGGCCGCGGGGTCGAGGCGCTCGGCCGCGGCATTCGCCTCGGCGTCGAGGAGCGCGGCGAAGGCGCTGCTGTCGAGCGCCGCGTCCACCGGCACGTGCCGGATCAGTTCGGCGGCGGGCGGCGCGGTCGGCAGCACCCGCAGCGCCCAGCCCGAGCTGTGCGCGGGTTCCGGGTGCAGACGGGCCCGCAGCATGTCGTGGTGATCGAGCACCGCCTGGACGGTGGCGTCGATGCCGGTGGCGTCGATGCCGGTCGGCAGCGTGAGCAGCACCCACTGGCAGAACCGGTCGAACCCGCCGCGTTCGACCATCCAGCACATGATCGGCGTCATCGGTATCGGCCCCACTCCCCCGCCGGGCAGTTCCGCGGGCAGGGCGGTCGCCGCCGCGCCGTCGTCGAGAACGGCGATCTCGGCCAGCCCGGCAACGGTTTTGCGCTCGAACACCTCGCGCGCGGAGAACGTCACACCGGCCGCCCTGGCCCGGGTCACCAACTGGATCGACAGGATGCTGTCGCCGCCGAGGGCGAATAACGAATCGGCGAGACCGACCGTGTCGATAACCCAAAACA
>NZ_JBHXMY010000695.1:0-2831 GCF_042720195.1 Nocardia sp. NPDC058497
TCCTTCGTCGCCTACGCAACGGCGCCTGACCGGCGGGACGGCCGCGAACCGCCGCTGACGCGGCGGACCCTCCTCGAGGTCGGGTCGTGCGTGGCGCGGAGTGCGATGTGTGACCGGTCCAACTACGTAGTGTCGTAGCCGGTCCGGCACAATGGTCCCTATGGGTTTCTTCGATCTGCGGTCCACTGCCAGTCGTTTCCGGTTCTTCGCGGTGCTCGAGGCACTGTCGTGGATCGGCCTGCTGACCGGCATGGCGTTCAAGTACATCCCCGCCGAGGGCAACGAGATCGGCGTGAAGATCTTCGGCCCGGTGCACGGCGGCATCTTCGTGCTGTTCGTGATCACCGCGCTGCTGGCCGCGCGCGAGCTGAACTGGAGCTGGAAGACCACCGTGCTGGCGCTGGCGTCGAGCATTCCGCCGCTGGCCACCGTGATCTTCGAGGTCTGGGCGGTGCGCACCGGTCAGCTCGGCGAGCTGAGCACCGGCGCCGCGAAGGCCTCCCCGGCAGCCGCCCCGACGGCTTCGTGACAAACTGGGAACTGTGACTCGACCCGCTGCCCGTCGTCCTTCGCCCGCCGCTGCCGCCGCCATGTCCGGTGCGGTGGATCTGTCCGCGCTGAAGCAGCCGCCCGCCGCTCCCGGCGGTGCGCCTGCGGCCTCGGGGAACCACTCGGTGACCGAGGCGGATTTCGAGACCAAGGTCATCCGCCGCTCGATGCAGGTGCCCGTGGTGGTCGCGCTGTACTCGCAGCGCAGCCCGGGCAGCGTCGAGCTGATCCGCACGCTGGAACGGCTCAACGCCGACGACCGGGGCGGCTGGGATCTGGCCGCCATCGAGGCCGAGCCGAACATGAACATCGTGCAGGCGCTGCGCGTGCAGGGCATTCCCACGGTGATCGCGGTGGCGGGCGGGCAGCCGCTGGCCGACTTCGAGGGCGCCCAGCCCGAGGCCCAGGTCCGGCAGTGGCTGGACGCGGTCATGGACGCGACGGCGGGCAAGCTCGAGGGCGACCCCAACGGTGCGGAGCCCGAGGTCGATGACCCGCGCTTCACCGCCGCCGAGGACGCCCTCGCCGAGGGTGACATCACCGGCGCCGAGGCGGCCTACGAGGCGATCCTGGCCGAGGAACCCGCCAACGAGGAAGCCAAGGCGGCCCTGCGCCAGCTGCGCTTTCTGACCAGGGCCCAGCAGATCGATCCGGCCGTGGTCGCCACCGCCGACGCCGATCCGGCGAATCTGGAGGCCGCCTTCGACGCCGCCGACGTGGAACTGCTCGAGCAGCGCCCCGAGGCCGCGTTCGAACGGATCATCGCCGTCATCAAGCGCACCGCGGGCGACGACCGCACCACGGCGCGCACCCGCCTGCTCGAACTGTTCGAGCTGTTCGATCAGGCCGAGCCCTTCGTGGTCGCGGCCCGGCGCAAGCTGGCCACCGCGCTGTACTGACGCGCGAACCTTCTCCTCGGGGCCGTCCCGGCTGAACTGCCGGGACGGCCCCGTCGTATCTCCGGGTAGACCCGCGGCACCGGCCGCGAGCTGAACGGAGGAGAACGATATGACCTCACTCGACCATTCGGCCGCCCCGGACCAGGCCGAAGTGGAAGCCTTCGCAGGCACGATGATCGAGATGCTCGACCACGCGAGCACCGCCCTGATGATCAGCATGGGGCACCAGGTCGGGCTGTTCGACACCATGGCGGCCAATCCGGGCGCGACCAGTTCGGAACTCGCCACGGCGGCCGGGCTGGACGAGCGCTATGTCCGCGAATGGCTCGGCGCCGTCACCACCGCCGGCATCGTGCGCTACGACCCGCCGACCGCCACCTACACCCTGCCGCCCGCGCACGCGGCGAGCCTGACCAGGGTCGCGGGCCCGGACAACCTGGCCAGGATCATGCAGTTCATCGCCCAGCTCGGCGAGGTGGAGCCCAAGATCGTCGAACGGTTCCGGATCGGCGGTGGCCTGGCCTACGACGACTACGCCCGTTTCCACGCGCTGATGGCGGAGGAGAGCGCCGAGGTGTTCGACGCGGCGCTGATCGATGTGGTGCTGCCGATGTCGCCGGGGCTGACCGACCGGCTGCTGATGGGGATGGACGTCGCCGATATCGCGTGCGGCAGCGGCCACGCGGTGAACCTGATGGCGCGGGCGTTCCCGGCCAGCCGGTTCCGCGGCTACGACTTCTCCGCGGACGCGATCGCGGCGGGCCGCGCCGAGGCCGACGCGATGGGCCTGACCAATGTCGAGTTCTTCGTCCAGGATGTCGCGGAGCTGAATGTGCCGGGAACCTGCGATCTGATCACCGTCTTCGACGCGATCCACGACCAGGCGCATCCGGCGCGGGTGCTGGCCAATATCTCCGCCGCGCTGCGCTCCGACGGTGTCTTCCTGATGGTCGACATCCACGCGTCGAGCATGCTCGAGGAGAACATCGACCTGCCGCTCGGCCCGTTCCTGTACGCGATCTCGACGATGCACTGCATGTCGGTGTCGCTGGGTCAGGGCGGTGACGGGCTCGGCACGGTCTGGGGTGAGCAGCGTGCGCTGTCGATGCTCGCCGACGCCGGGTTCACCGACGTGCGGACACACCATGTCGACGGTGATCCACTCAACACCTACTACGTCGCGGGCAAGGGCTGAGCTACGGTCGAAAGATGGGCTCCAAGAAGGATATTCAGCATCGGGTCGTGACCACATTCCAGCGGCCGCTCAACTGGGTCGTGCGCAGACTGCCCGGCCATCTGCTGCTCGAGACCACCGGCAGGGTGAGCGGGCAGCCGCGGACCACGCCGATCGGTGGGCGCCGGACCGGAGACCAGTTCTGGCTG
>NZ_JBHXMY010000696.1:0-2828 GCF_042720195.1 Nocardia sp. NPDC058497
GGTTCTCTTGCTGAACAACAGAACTCGGGTCGTCAGGTGCCTTGCCGGTCGAGGTGGCCCGGGAATCGCCCGGACCTTCCCGAGCGGACAGGGATCAGAGCATGGCGTTCATGATGGTGCCCGCGCTGGTGGCGACCGCGCCGCCGATCATCGCGCCGGCGATCATCTTCGGGGACTCGAGACCGCCGCCGGTCCACTTCTCCCAGGCGAACTTGCCGCCCGCGTAGGTGATGGCGATGACGCCCGACAGCAGGATGAACCAGGTGAAGTAACGCACCAGCTGCAAGATCTTGTCCGACATCGGGGGTGCTTCGGGAGTCGGATTGCCGAACTGCGCCAAGGTATCGGTGACGGCGGCCAGAATCATGTTTGCTCTCACTCGGTACTCGGGGGGAACGGCGATGAACTGCTGTCGCTGATGTTATCCGGTCGAATCGGGCGACGCAGTCGCCCACCCGGAGCGAACCGATCGGTTTTGTTGGTGTGCTGGGGGTTCGCGCCCGTATCCTGGACTCGTTCGAATACGGCAGTGCTGGAACGCAGTTCGCATCACGCGAAAAGGGGAGCAGGCTATGAGCATCATTCTGACGTCGATGGCCGAGACTGTCACAACGTTCGCGCAGGTCAGCAACCCTACGCCCGAGGCGCCGCCGCTGTCGGACAAGATCATGCAAATGGTCCAGTACCTGACGTGGTTCATGATCCTGTCCGGTGTGCTGGCCATCACTGTCGCGGGCGGAAAGTTCGCCTGGGAGAAGTGGAACGGTAGCGCCATGGAGTCGCCGAAGATGATCGCGGGCGCGATGATCGGCGGCGTGGTGGCCACCAGCGGTGGCACCATCATGAACGCGATCCTCGGCTAGATCCGGGCGCCCTTGGCGCGGTTGCAGGCCCGGCACAGGATCTGCAGGTTCGCCGCACTCGTCGCACCGCCCCGGCTGAGCGGGATGATGTGATCGAACTCCAGGTAGTGGCCGTCACCGCACTCGACGCAGCGACCACCGTCGCGCTGCCACACCTGGGCTTTCACGTCCTGCGGGATGCTGCGGCTGTCGCGCTGGCCCGGTGTCAGGACCAGGCGTTTCGCCACGCGCAGCGCGCCTTCCAGCGCGGCGGCCACATAGTCGGGATCGGTGACCCCGAAGGTGGCCCCGCCGCGCGCCGAGGTCGCAGCGAGCACGACGGTGCCGTGCTCGGGGTGCACGGAAACCACCCGGTTCCACGGCAGTTCGATGCCGGTGCCGTCGCCGACGAAACGCAGCTTCTTGGAGCTGCCGATCAGCCGGCCCTCGGTATTGCGCGGGCCGCGCGCGAGCATCCTGATGTGCACGGCGGGCAGGTCGAGGTGCACCCGCTCCTCGGGGTCGAGGTGCAGGCCGGGAGTGTCGATGGTGGGCAGTTCGCCCG
This sequence comes from Nocardia sp. NPDC058497, assembly GCF_042720195.1. Taxonomy (NCBI): domain Bacteria; kingdom Bacillati; phylum Actinomycetota; class Actinomycetes; order Mycobacteriales; family Nocardiaceae; genus Nocardia; species Nocardia sp. NPDC058497. Next base: position 1,408 of record NZ_JBHXMY010000696.1, read on the forward strand.
CGCGTAGCCGGGACAGGGTGCGGCCGCGGTGCATCCGGCGGCGCAGGTCCTCGACGATCGGGCCGGACAGGGCCAATTCGCTCACCACGTGCTCGAACGCGTCCAGCTCGTCGGCGGACACCTCGCCGTCGGCGAAGGCGAACGCGACCATCCGCTCCACCTGGGTCAGACCGGCCTCGGCCAGCACCGCGCGTCCGCGCTCTTCGTCGATGCGCTGGTAGCGCAAGGCCGCCCACACCTCGAGCCAGTCCTCGGACAGGGTGCCGGGACCGGTGAGCACCCGCCGGGCACGGTTGCGCCAGTGGGTGAGGAATTCCTCGACCTCGCCCGCGCACGACCGGCAGTGGCCGTGGCCACCGAAGATCTTGCGGCGCAACGGGTTACCGCAGCGGGGGCAGCGGACACGGTGATCCTGGATGTGCGGGCGGGTGCTCGTCGTCCATTCGTCGCCGTCCCACCAGCGCACTTGCCCGGGGACCTGCGGGTCGGGATGCCAGTCGGCCAGTTCCGGGTTCGGCGGTGGTGGCGGCGGGACATCGATGACGCGGCGGGTGAGGGCAGGTGGGCGCGAGGGCGACCGCCCGGTGTGTGCGTGGGTGCCGGGGTCGGCGGTGGTGTCGTGATCGGAGTCGGAGAGCTCGGGGGCGGCCGACGCGTCGCCGTGCGGTACCCGGGCGAACTCCGCACGATCGGCGGTGCGGGCCGACGCCTGCCGTGCTGCCGAAGTCGACCGCGCAGGGGCTCCCGATCGCTCGGCGCCGGGCTGTCCGGCCGCCGGCTCGTTCACGGTGACCCCGAATTCGGTGGCCAGCCCGGCCAGCCCCCCGGACCACCCCTGGCCGATCGCCCGGAACCGCCACTGCCCGTCGCGCCGGTAGAACTCGCCGAACATCATCGCCTGCACGTCCTCGATGCCGTCCAGCACGAACTGGGCGACCGGCCCGTCGGCGGCGTGCACGGTCAACGTGAGATCGGTGAGCTGATCGAAGGTGCCCTCGTCGAGCGACGCGCTGACGACGATGCGCGCCACCTCGGCCTCGGTCCGCGGCAGCGACACACTCAACCGCGCGGTGCCCGGCGCGGGCTCCTGATCCAGCGTCACCGCCTGCGAGGCATGCCGCGGCGCGTTGAAGAACACGAAATCCCGATCGCCGCGCACCAGCCCCGACTCGGTGACCAGCAGCGCGTGCGCATCGACGGCATGCGCCGACCGCCATGAAAGAACCACGGCGAGAAGCGATGTCGGGACCGGCGCGTGCGCGCCCTTGCGTAGTTCCATGGTGCTCGCATGATGCCATGCCCCACCGACAGTGTTTATTGGAGCGCTGGCGCGCTCGAGGTCGCGGCCCCTCCTGTCCCCGGGGGGGGGGGGGGGGGGGTGGGGGTGGGGGTGGGGGGCGGAAGGAGCGAGAGCGCAGGGG
>NZ_JBHXMY010000697.1:0-2824 GCF_042720195.1 Nocardia sp. NPDC058497
AATCGGGGACGCCCGTTGCAGTACGGCCCAGCAGGAGCTGCAGAGCCAGCTCGACGCGCTCGCGGCAGCGCACTGCACGCGGGTGTCTCCGAGAAGATCAGCACCCGCATCAAGATCCGCCCCGAGCTGGAGAAGGCACTCACCCTCGCCCATGAGATCAAGACCGCCGCGCCGGACCAGCCGGTGATTCGCTGAATCCGACACCCGCCCCGTCCACCGCGACGACACCGGCATCCCGTGGCGGATCGCCCTCGTCGGCGACGAGAACGTGGTGATTGTCGAGGTGGTCAACTCGACCCTGGAGCCGGACGGGTCCAACCGCACCTACTGGCTGCGGGTTCCACCGACAACCCGCACCGCGCGCGAGGGTGTCGCCTGGACATTCGGGCTCGCCGCCGAGGCGTACGAGCCCGTCCAGCAGACCTGAGCGGGGGTCAGCGTGCCGCTGTAGTGGTGAGGAATTCGGTGACAGCGGCCGCGACGGCGGCGGGCTGGTCGATCATCGACAGGACGTAGGCATCGTCGATCTCGACCAGCCGGGCGTGGGGGATGAGTGCGGCTAGGCGGCGGCCGTGGTCACGGGGCATCACCTTGCCCGCCGATGACCAGAGGATCAAGGCTTCACCTGGGAACTGCTGCAGCGCTTCGGTATTCGCGATCAGGGTGTGTTTGTCGTAGCCGGACCGCATGTAGGCGAGTACGTCGGCGCGGATGCCGGGGTCGCGCAGGCCGGGCTCGGTCCACCCGTGGACAAGGGCGTCGGAAAGGGGGAATTTGGCCATCCAGCCGAACAGGAGGGGGTTGCTGCGGAGCCAGCGGATGCGGAGCTGGCGCAGTGCGAGGGTGACGCCGCCGGGCAGGATTGAGGCGAGGATCGCGGTCTTGCCGGGGAGGCCGGGCGGGAAGTTGTCGAAGGCTTCGCAGGGCAAAACGATCAGGCGGCCGACGCGCTTGTCCAGGCCGTAGGCGGTGAGGAACAGGGCACCACCCCAATCGGAGTGGACGAGGGTGACATCGGTCAGGTCGAGGGCGGTCAGGAAGTCGGCGATGAGCTGGTTGAGGCCGCGCAGGCTCAGGTCGGTGCCGGGGCGCAGCGGTTCGGGATGCGCGCCCAGCGGCAGGTCGGGCAGGACGTAGCGGAAGCCGGTCGGAAGCAGGTCGAGGACGGAATCCCACACGGTGTGGTTCATCAGCAGGCCGTGCAGCAGGACGACCGGCGGGCCATCGCCCTGTTCGCGGTAGTGGATGCGGCCCGCGGGCAGTTCGACGGTCGGCATGGGAACCTCCTGACGTTAGAGCGAATGCTCTAGTGCGTTTGCTCTATTCTGGAGCGGTGAGCGAGAAGATGTCAACGACTACGCGGGATCGCCTGGTCGTCGCGGTCGGCGAGTTGATGCGCACCCACGGGTACAGCGCCATCACCGTCAAACAGATCACCGCGGCCGCCGAGGCGCCGATGGGGTCGCTCTACCACCACTTCCCGCACGGCAAGGTGCAGATCGCGGCCGAGGCGCTGCGCAGCTCGGGCGCCGCCTACATCCAGTTGCTGCCGCTGCTGATGGACCCGCACGGCGACCTCCGCGCCGCCGTGCCCGCCGCCTTCGCCGATGCGGCACGCACCCTCGAGGAGTCCGGGTGGCTCAACATGTGCCCGGTCGGCACCGTCGCGGGCGAGATCGCCGACAGCGAACCCGTGCTGCGTGAGGTCGCCGCCGAGGTCGTCACGGACTGGATCGACAAGGGCACAGCGTATTTCGTGGGCCGCGGGCTGGATGAGCCGCAGGCGCGTGAGCTGATCCTCGGTGTGCTGTGCGGCTTGGAGGGCGCGTTCGTGCTGGGCCGGACACTGCGTTCGGCCGAACCGCTGCTGGCGGCCGGTCAGGCGATCTCGGCTCGGATCGACGCGCTGCTCGCCACCCGCGACCGCGCTACAGCTCGGCCAGGGTGAGAATTACCGTTCGAGGACGATACGGGCCACCAGTGCTTTGTGGTCGGCACCGGGCATGGCCACGGTTTCCACGGACGTAGCGTGTGCGCCCGCGAGCAGGAAATGGTCGATACCGACCAGCGGTGGCAGCCGTTTGTCGGTCGGATAGGTGACCAGGTGTCCGGCACCGGCCTGCTCGGCGGCATCGGCGAAACGACCCGACGCCATCGCACGAAAGCGGCTGTGGTCGTAGGTGGCATTGAAGTCGCCGCCGACGATCACCGGGCGATCCGCGGGCGACCGGCGCAGAACGGCGTCGAGCCGGGACAGCTCATCGGCCCAGACGTCGGTGTTGTAGACCGGCGGGACGGGGTGAAAGGCATAGACCGACACCGGCCCGACCTCCGGCACGGTGGCGGTGGCCGAGATCTGATTGAGGACGTAGCCGTCGTATTCGACGGTGTCCGACAACGGATACCGGCTCCAGATCCCAGTCCCGCTCGCCGTCTGGCCGGGCGCCAGATAGCGATACGGCAGCAGCTGGTCGAGCCCGGCAGCGCCGAGATCGGGGACGGCGGCGCGGGTGAGTTCGTTGACGGTGAGCACCGCGACATCGCGGGACCGCACCGCCTCGACGAGCGCGGACGGGTCGGCGCCGTCGAACAGCAGATTGGCCTGCATGACCGTGACCGGGTGACCGTCACCACCGGCGTCGGCGATATACAGCGGCGCCTGCGTCGCCACCCCCACCGCCGCCACGACCACCGCGACCCCGGTCGCGATCCACTGCCGGGTCGCCGCGAACCCCCCCGCACCGACGATCGCACCGATCATCAGATACGGCGCCCCCGACGTGGCGAGCACCAACGGCTCCGCCGGCCAACCGGTGTAGTACAG
>NZ_JBHXMY010000698.1:0-2806 GCF_042720195.1 Nocardia sp. NPDC058497
GCCGTGCCGCAGCGCGGACTCGGGCAGCATCTCCATGGCACAGGCCAGGTCGATGGCGGCATGCTGTGGCGCCGCCGCGACATCGGGCAGCAGGCCGGCGCACGCGAGCACGAGACGAGCCCGCACCCGCTTGCCGGGTGCCGCGAGAACATGCCGGTAGATGGCATCGAAATCGCCACCGGTCATGAGGATTTCGTGCAGGCGTTCGGTGACCAGCGGTAACAGTTCGACCGGCCCGACGGCCTTGTCGTCGACAACCGGCCGCGTGGTGACCGACGGTCTGGGCAGCACCGCCACCTGATCGCCCAAGTGCTCCGGGTGCACTGTCGGACGAGCATCCTGACGGTGCGCTGAGGGTAGCGCAAGATTATCCATAGCGCTGAACTCCTTTGGTGTGGTCACGGTGGCAGTGAGGTTCACCCCGACTGGTGCACAGGGGTTCACGGGGGTTCAGGCCGGGCAGTCGCTGGGAGCGACTTATCACAACTACCGGGCCTGAGCTCCCGATCGCCGGCTACCGACGGGTAGTTTTGTGGACCGCGGGCCCACTTGTCAAGCACTACAACAGGTTTCAACATTCGAACGTGGTATTAGATAGTGCCGCAAAGTAATTCATGCGCCATTCGTGCTGCGAGAGCGGTGGATCAACTCCGGCGCCGGACCGGATGATTTCAAACTCGCAGCACCCCAACAGATTCGGTGACACTGCCGACCGATGGGTAGCAATGTGTTTGCGCATGGGTAAGCACCGGGGCTGGCGCGGCACTGCGACAGAGATGCTCGGACGTGACGACCCCTTGTGGGGTCGCGCCGACTACGAGGCCGGTCCCCGGTATGCCGGGAAACGCCTGTTCAAACCGTTCGCCGAGGACATTATCGTCCTGCGGGCGATCACCGAGAAACATGGGACAACGCTCGACTGCCGACTCTACGGCCGCGACTGCGATGCCGCGAATCGGGCTCGGCGCTTGGTGAGATCACCACAAATCGGAACGCGGATGTTTGACAACCCTCCCAACCGGCTCACGCAGACGCGGCCTTGAGATATGTACGCGCACTTAACAATTCGTCCCAAATGTCAAAGCGGAACGATGATCGTTTCAGACTCAGGGTGCCCGGCCGGCCCGCGCAACCCCGGCCACTACGCGGCGATCGAGACCCTGGCGACCAAGATCGCCGGGCTGCCCGGCGTCGCCTCGGTCCGGTCGATTTCCCGGCCGCCTGGGCACCCTCACCTGAGGCCGCGGTCGACAAGCAGAGCGGGGGTCGTGAGCGACCGGCTCGGCACGGCCGCGGGACAGCTCGCCGCCGCACGACCCGATGTGCGGCGGCGCTCCGGTAGCTCGGCCCCGCTCGACGCGAGCGCTCAGCGTCTGCGGGCGGGCAGCGCCGAACTCGCCGCCGGCATCGATGTCGGCACCACCGCGGATCGCCCGCCCGCGACCGAGACCCCGGAGGTTGCCCAGAACGCGGCGTAGCGGCCGCCCGCGCGCAGCAGCTCGTCGTGGGTGCCCTGTTCCACGACGCGCCCGGCGTCGACGAACACGATCTGGTCGGCGCGCTGGACGGTGCGCAGGCGGTGCGCCACCGTCACCACCGTCCGGCCCGCCATCAGGCGCTCGATGCCCGCGTGCACGGCCGCCTCGTTCACTGGGTCGAGCGCGGAGGTGATCTCGTCGAGCAGCACGATCGGCGCGTCCTTGAGCAGTGCGCGGGCGATCGACACACGTTGGCGCTCACCGCCGGACAGGCGGGCGCCGCCCTCGCCGACATGCGCGGCCCAGCCGCCGGGCAGGCGCTCGATCACCTCGTCGAGCCGGGCCGCCGCGGCCGCGGCGCGCACCTCGGCGTCGGTGGCGTCGGGGCAGCCGAGCCGCACGTTGTCCTCGATGGTGCCGTCGAAGAGGTAGACGTCCTGGAAGACGACGGCGATCCGGGACATGAGCTCCTCGGTGCTGATGTCGCGCACGTCCACTCCCCCGACCCGGACCGCACCCGCGTCCACGTCGGCGAAGCGGGCGAGCAGTTGCAGCAGGGTGGTCTTGCCGGCGCCCGACGGGCCGACGACGGCGAGCGTGCTCCCGTCGGGCACCGTCAGCGACACGTTGTCGAACACGGTGCGATTGCCTTGCCGGAAGGCGACGGAATCGAAGGCCAGGTCGTGGCAGGCCGGGAGCGCCGGTTCGCGCGGATCCGGCAGCGGCTCGGTGCGCAGGACCTCGTCCAGGCGCGCCAGCACCGACCGTGCGGCGCGCAGTTTGCCGCCGATGTCGGCCAGAGAGAGCAGCGGGTCGGCGCAGCGGGCGGCCAGCACCAGGATCGCCAGAATCTCCGCGGCGCCGATACTTCCGTTCAGGACGAGGTACGCGCCGAGGACCAGCAAGACGGTGAACATCGCCTGCACCGTCAGTGCCAGGCCGACCACGCCGGGCAGCGCCGACAGGGTCGATCGGCGCGACGCGCGCTGCAGTGCGGTCAGGGAGTCGTCGAGCAGCCCGAACCGTTCACCGGTGCGGCCGCCCGCCCGCAGCACCGGCTGGGCCCGCAGGTACTCGATGACCCGACCGGTGGCCTCGGCGCCGCGCGCGGCGGTGTCCGCGTCGCGGGGGCGGGGGGGGCGGGGGCGCCGCGTATTGTTCGGGGGGGGGGGTGGGGCGGGGTGGGGGGGGGGTTTTTACGCTGGGGGGGGGCGGGGTGGTTGGGGGGGGCCGCCCACAGCCATGCTGGACGTTCTCGACGCAACCTTCGAATGTCGTCCCTCGTCCAAGGTCGACCAAGATCTGGAAGGTCGGCTACCGCAATACTC
>NZ_JBHXMY010000699.1:0-2795 GCF_042720195.1 Nocardia sp. NPDC058497
CAGCTCGCCGGTATCCCCGACGAGCTGACCCTGCCGTTCGACCGGGCCCGCCCGGCCATCGCCTCGCATCGCGGCGCCACCGTGCACCGCGAGCTCGCGCCGGAGCTCATCGCCAAGCTCGACGAGGTGGCGCGTCGTCAAGGCGCGTCGCTGTTCATGGTCATGCACACCGCGCTGGCGGTGCTGCTGTCGCGCCTGTCCGGCTCCGATGACATCGCCATCGGCACGCCCATCGCGGGCCGTGGTGAGCAGGCACTCGACGACCTGGTCGGCATGTTCGTCAACACCCTGGTGCTGCGCACCGGCGTGCGCCCGGCCGAGTCCTTCACCGACCTGCTCGAGCAGTCCCGCAAGGCCGACCTCGACGCCTACGGCAATGCCGACGTGCCGTTCGAGCGCCTGGTGGAACTGCTGGCGCCCGAGCGCTCGCAGTCGCGCAACCCGCTGTTCCAGGTGATGCTGGCCTTCCAGAACCTGGACCGCACCACCCTGGAACTGCCGGGCCTGGCTGTCTCGGCGCTCGATCTCGACGAGAGCGTCGCCCGCTTCGACCTGCAGTTCACCCTCTCCGAGCTCGGTGAGCCCGGCAGCGGCGGCATGGCGCTGGCACTGAACTACGCCACCGAACTGTTCGACGAAGCCACCGTCGACACCATCGCCACCCGCTGGGAGCGCGTGCTCGAAGCCGTCGCCGCCGATGCCGCGGTGACCGTCGGCGCGATCGACGTCCTCGATGCCGCCGAGCGAGCCGACCTGGTGTTCCGCGTCGGCGAGCCGCCGGTGCCCGCCCGCACCCTGCGCAGCCTGCTGGCCGAGGCTGTCGCCCAGAACCCGACCGGCGACGCCGTGGTGTTCCAGGGGACAGCTCTGTCCTACGCGGAACTGGATGAGCGCTCGAACCGCTTGGCACGCTTGCTGATCGCCGAGGGCATCGGTGCCGAAGACCTCGTCGCGATCGGTATCCCGCGTTCGGCCGACTCGGTGCTGGCCGCGTGGGCTGTCGCCAAGACCGGCGCGGCCTTCGTCCCGGTCGACCCGACCTACCCCGCCGACCGCATCGCCCACATGGTCACCGATTCCGGTTCGCCGCTGGGTATCACGGTCGCGTCGGTGCTGGGCGGACTGCCCGATATCGCGCAGGCTGGAGCGCAGGAGCCCGAGCTCGACGGCCAGGCCACAGACGCGCCCGCGGCCGGTTGGCTCGTGCTCGATGAGCTCGACCTCGCTCGCTTCGACGGCGGTCCGATCACCGACGACGAGCTCGTGCGGGCGACCACCCCCGAGCAGCCCGCCTACGTCATCTACACCTCCGGCTCGACCGGTGTGCCCAAGGGCGTCGTGGTCACCCATGCCGGTCTGGCGAACTTCGGCGAGGAGCAGGCGAAGCGCTACGCGCTCGACTCCGATACCCGCGCACTGCATTTCGCCTCGCCCTCGTTCGACGCCTCGATCCTGGAGCTGCTGCTGGCGCTGGCCCGCGGCGGCGCGCTGGTCGTCGTCCCGCCGGGCGTGTACGGCGGTGTAGAAAATTACGAGCTGTTACGCGCCCATCGGGTCACCCACGCGTTCATCACTCCCGCCGCGCTGGCCACCTTCGACCCGAGCGGCCTGGACTCGCTGCGGGTGCTTGTCGCCGGTGGTGAAGCGGTGCCCGCCGATCTGGTGAGCAAGTGGGCGGTTCCGTTGGCGGACGGCACGACTCGTGCCTTCCACAACGGCTACGGCCCCACCGAGACCACCATCATGACCAACATCAGCGCCGCGCTGGTGCCGGGCGAGCTGGTCACCATCGGTGGCCCCACCCGCGGCATGCGCTCGCTGATCCTGGACGCCCAGCTCCAGCCCGTTCCGGTGGGTGTCGCGGGTGAGCTCTATCTGTCGGGCATCCAGCTGGCGCGGGGATACCACGCCCGTGCCGGCCTGACCGCCGACCGGTTCGTGGCCGATCCGTTCGTGCCGGGGGAGCGGATGTACCGCACCGGTGACGTCGTGCGCTGGACCGCCGACGGCACCGTCGAATACGTCGGCCGCTCCGACTTCCAGGTCAAGATCCGCGGTTTCCGTATCGAACTGGGCGAGATCGACTCGGCCCTGGCCTCGCACGAGACCGTCGACTTCGCGACCACCGTCGGCCACAAGAGCACCGCGGGCGCGGTCTCGCTGGTCGCGTATGTGGTTGCCGCGCCGGGTCGTTCGATCGATGTCGCGGCGCTGACCGCGCACGTCGAGGATCGCCTGCCCGCCTACATGGTGCCCTCGTCGATCATGGTGATCGACCACGTGCCGCTGACCCCGGTCGGCAAGCTCGACCGCAAGGCGCTGCCGGAGCCGGTGTTCGCCACCGAGGTCACCTTCCGCGCCGCGCGCACCTCGATCGAGCAGACCATCGCCGAGGTCTTCGCCGAGGTGCTCGGTGTGGAGCGCGTCGGCGTGGACGACTCGTTCTTCGCCCTGGGCGGCGACTCGATCGTCTCCATCCAGCTCGTCTCCCGGGCCAAGGCCCGTGGCGTGCTGTTCACGCCCCGTCACGTCTTCGAGCAGCGCACCGTCTCCGGTCTGGCCTCGGTCGCCGAGACCGCCGATGTGGCAGCGGCCGCCGCGGTCACCCTGGCCGAGCTGCCCGGTGGCGGCGTCGGCGAGATGCCGCTGACCCCGGTCGTCCGGTTCATGGCCGAGCGGTCCGGTTCGTTCGGCCGGTTCAACCAGACCATGGCGCTGGAACTGCCGGTCGGCATCGACCGCGCCGGTATCGCCGCCACCGTCGGGGGGGGGCTCCACCGCCCCCACCCGTCGGG
>NZ_JBHXMY010000700.1:0-2788 GCF_042720195.1 Nocardia sp. NPDC058497
GTCTGATGGCCGGCAGCATCGAACGAACAGGCAATCGTTTGGCTGTCGCGCTGTCGCTGTTCCAGGCTACTCCGGCTCCCGGCAGCCGCGCGGAATTCACGGAAACATTGACCCGGCATATCCTCAAGGGAGAGCAGGCCGCGGCGTTGACCCACCTTCACATCTTGATCGAAGCCGTCGGCCGCACATTGCGCCTTGCCGGTGCAGCAACTCGGCCGCGAGCTCCATGGTGGGCTCGGCGGGAAGCTCCGCGGCGGTGAGGCCGCCGAACTCGGTGAGCAGGTCCACGGTGGTGGGTTCGGGAGTGCGGCTGCCGCGGTCGGTGACGACGCGGGTGTCCATCATGGCCAGGGTCGCGACGGGTTCGCCTGCGCGGCGGAGCCGGACTGCCATCGCGTGGGCGATGGTGCCGCCGAGCGAGTAGCCGAGCAGGTGGTAGGGGCCGTGCGGCTGGACGGACCGGATCTCGCGGACGTAGCGGGCGGCGAGGTCGTCGAGCGAGTCGAACCGTGTGGTGGGGTCGGTCAGCGTCGGGGATTGCAGCCCGAGGACGGGGCGGTCGTGGTCGAGGTGCTGCACGAGTCCGCTGAAACCCCAGGCCAATCCGATGGCGGGGTGGACACAGAACAGCGGTGGGTCGGATCCGGCGGCACGCAGCGGGAGCAGGACCGAGAGTGCGTCGCCGGGTTCCTGTTCGTCGAGGCCGCGCCGGCGGGCGTCGATGCGGCGGGCCAGCGATTGCGGTGTCGGATCGGTGAAGACCCACTGGATCGGCACGTCGGTACCGGTCGACTCCACCAACCGCGCCACGAGTTGGGTGGCGGCCAGCGAGTTTCCGCCGAGGGCGAAGAAGCCGTCGTCGACGCTGACGCGGTCGATCTCGAGGGTCCGGGCGAAGGCGTCGCAGACGGTGGCCTCGAGCGGGGTGGACGGTGACCGGAACCGGGCGGGTACCAGCTCGGGTGCGGGGAGGGCTTTGTAGTCGAGTTTCCCGGTGGGGGCCAAGGGGATTCGGTCGAGGGTGAGGATGGCGGTGGGGATCATGTGCGTGGGCAGCCGGGTCGCGAGGTAGCCGGTCAGTGCGCCGGTGTCGGGGGTGGTGTCCGGGACGGGGACGACGTAGCCGGTGAGCTGGTCGGTGCCGTTGGGGTGGGTGTGCACGGTGACGGCGGCGTAGCTGATGTCGGGGTGGCTGCGCAGCGCGGCTTCGATGTCGCCGCGTTCGATGCGGTGGCCGTGGATCTTGAGTTGCAGGTCGCTGCGGCCCCTGTAGTGCAGTGTCCGGTCGGCGGTCCAGGTGACCAGGTCGCCGGAGCGGTACATCCGTGTCCCCGGCGGGCCGTAGGGGTCGGCGACGAACCGGGCCGCCGTGATGGTGGGCTGATTGTGGTAGCCGCGGGCGAGGCCGGGTCCGGACACGTACAGTTCGCCCGCTACGCCGGGTGGGACGGGACGCAGCCTGCGATCGAGGACGACGGCGGTGAATCCGCGGGTCGGGCCCCCGAAGGTCATCGGGCTGTCGTCGGCGGTGCTCCGGGGAGCGTCGGCGCAGCTCATGATGGTGGTTTCGGTCGCGCCGTAGGAGTTGATCACCGTGCGGCCCGGTATCCATTGCCGGGCCAGGGCCGGTGGGCAGGTCTCGCCGCCGAGGATCAGGGTGCGCAGGGTGTCGAGTTCGTCGGGGGGCAGCGAGGCGAGCACCGTCGGGGTGAAGGCCGCATGGGTGACGCGTTCGGCGGCGATCGACTCGGCCAGTTCCGCGCCGGCGACTACCGGTGCGGGGGCGAGCACCAGGGTGGCGCCCGCGGCTGCGGCGCTGAGCAATTCGAGGACCGAGACGTCGAAGGTCAGGGCGGCGGCGGCCAGCACGCGCGAGTCCGGGGTGAGGCCGAACCGTTCCCGTGTCTCGGCGGCGAGATCCGCGATCCCGCTGTGGGTGACCAGGACGCCTTTGGGAATCCCGGTGGAGCCCGAGGTGTAGATCAGGTAGGCCGGGTGCTGTGGCCGGAGCTGGCTCGTGCGGTCGGCGTCGGTGATCGCGGCGGGCGACGCCGACGCTGTCGCCGCGCCGAAGGACGGGTCGTCGAGGGCGAGCCAGCTCATGGTGTCCGCCAGCCGATCTCGGTGAGCGCCGAGTGTCAGCCCCACGGCGGCACCGGAATCGGTGAGGATGCGGGTGATCCGGTCGTGCGGATGGGCGGGGTCGATCTGGACGAACGCGCCGCCGGATTTGGCGACCGCCCACACGGCGATCACGGCGTCGATCGAGCGCGGTAACGCGATGGCAACCAACGATTCCGGTCCTATCCCCGCGTCGATCAGAACCCGGGCCCATCGGTTGGAGGTTTCGTCGAGTTCGCGGTAGGACAGCCGGACACCGTCGCAGACCACCGCTTCGGTGTCCGGCGTCATCGCGGCCGTCAGTACCTGCGGCAACACCGACATCACCGCACCGGGCCCGCCGCGAACGGGTACCAGCGTGGCTCGCTCGACCGGCGAGAGTAGTTGCAGCCGGACCAGCGGGAGGTCGATGTGTTCGGCGATGGTGTCGAGCACGCGCACCATCCGGTCGGCGATGACGTCGATCTGGTTCCGGGTGAACAGTTCCGGAAGATACTTGAACGTCAGGTGCACCTGGGTGTCGTGGTGGACGACGAGGCCGAGCGGATAGTGGGGGGGGGCCCCGCCGCGCCCCGCGGGGTCTCGCAATCCCCCCCTTTATTTGTCTTATAAAAAAAAGACTCGGGCGCCCGAAATATATGTTTTTATATCGGTGGGGGGCGGCTCC
>NZ_JBHXMY010000701.1:0-557 GCF_042720195.1 Nocardia sp. NPDC058497
GGTACCACGCCCAGGGCCCGGTCCCCATCGGCGCCGACGCCGACCGGAAACGACGCGTCGAACGGTCGTAGGCGAACACACCACCGTGACCGGGACCGCTGGTTGTCTCGTAGTCATCGGACATGGTGATCGTGCCGGACGCCCCAGCCGGGCCAACCGGTCCGGGCACACCCGCGGCCGCTGTCGAATGCAGCTGCTGATCGGCCCCGGACCCGGTGAATTCGACAGCGGGAACCGTCAAGTTCTCGCTGTGCACAGTCGGGGTCGCCGTGACCGAGTTGGCAGGGGCAGCGGGTCCGACCGGGCCGACCGCGTCGACAGAATGCTGCCAGCCGGAGCCAGTCCACACATCCATGCCGTTGTCATCGAGCCGATGCCACCATTTGCCGCGATCCTCGGGCCCCAACCCGGTGGGCCGTGCCGCGACATCCGGAATGGTCCCGATCTTGCGGAAAGTGCTGCGCGGTTTGCCGCGCGCACCCTGCGGGCCCCCCGGGCCCCCCGGTAGCGGGTAGTCGCGCCCAACATCGGGCACTTCGACCGGCGCGGTGTGTCTC
>NZ_JBHXMY010000701.1:567-2780 GCF_042720195.1 Nocardia sp. NPDC058497
CGGCTGCGGGCGCGCGGTCGCCCCCGCCCCCCCCCGCGCGCCCCCCCCCCCCCCCAAGTAAGCGGTAAGTCGCGCACATCATCGGCCACTTCGACCTGCGCGGTGAGAATCGGTAGCCCATCGATATCGGGTGTGCGATGGGCCATGAGATGGGCGGGAAAACTGATATCCGCCATAGATTTTCTCCTCTACGTGAGGGACTTCAGATGATGAGCAGGTCCAAATCGGCGCCCACATCGCTGGACAGATCCTTGATCGCCGAGGCGACGCGGCCGAGCCGCTGCCACGCCTTGACGACGGAATCCTCTTCGTCGGACCCGTCACCCACGGTGATCTGCCACATCGCCGCGGTCTCACGGTCGTCGGTGAAGGTCAGCTCGGTGACGTAATCGGTGAACACCTTCTGGTCCATCGCGAAACCGATCTGGTCGCCCAGACCGAAATCCCGGCCGATCAGGTATGGAGCGTTGTCCTGAATGGTCACCTTGTGACTGGTGTAGCCACGAGTCAGATGCAGACCCTGGCGGGCCGCGACAAACCCGTCGAGGGTGAATGCCTTGTCACTGCCGGTGATGAACAGCTCCCGGAAGGCATAGGGGCCGGCCTTGTTCACCCGCTCCATATCCCGGTACACCATCCAGGCGAGGAAGACATCGTCGAGCTGGCCGCGATAGAGCCAATCCAGGCCGATCAGCGACAGCAAACCCTTGATCGCCATCTCGATGCCCGCGTTCACCCAGCCCGGTGAACGACCGCCGACGATGATGTCGGTCGCCGTCGGCTTGTGCAGCGCGATCTCGGAGGCACCGATCCCGGAGTACTCGCCTTCGAAGTACCACACCCAGGGAAGATTTCGCATCGTGCCGAACTTGCCCGGCGTCCCGTAGACCGCCTCGTATTCGCTCGTCGAGTCGAAATTCGGATACCGCATCGGGGTCGTCCCGTCGTCGGCGAATTCCTCGAACCACGACATGATTCCGTCCAGCAGAGTGCCAGTCGGACCGGTGACACCCGACTTATCCACGGTCTCCAACACCACGGTCGGCTTCTCGAGGAAGAACCACTCCGGCGCAGGCTGCTCGTCTTCACCCGGCAGGAAGAACCGAGCCGTCAACATGACACCCGAATCCTCGAGCATCGGCTGGAACAGCTTGTCGGCCATGTCGAATCGCGCCGAGGCGGCGCTCCACCGGCTGGTGTCGGTGCGCGGATCAACCGGCACGACCGCGATCGGGAACGTCGTGTTCCCCTGCAGCCGCATCAGATTCATCGTCAGATACGTCGTCACCAACGTCCGAACCGGACCGAACAGGATATGGTGGCGCGGGAACTGCGCCAGCACCGGCGCGAACGGACTCGCCCAGCAGCAGATCGTCGACACATGGTTCCAGGCGTGAATCGCCTCGATATCCACCGTCTCGACCCCGTTGTCATCCCGGACAATCGACGCCTTGGTGATGTAGCCGTCCCACCGAAAACCCCTGGTGTTCACGGTGATCGGCAGGGTCGTGTCGGCATGATTGCCGAACAGATGGTCGAAGTGCACCATGTCCCGCGGACAGATCATCTTCAACCCGCCGGCCGAGTTCCGCGGAAAACTCATCTGCAACGACAGATAGCTCCGCTCCTCCCCCACCTCCTGCATGTCCTTGTCCCAGTACCGGACCAGAACCTCTTGATCCCGAGCATCCTCCTGCTCGACCCGAAACATCTCATCCATCCGCCGCGATTCCGCGTGCGGTTCCCAAACACCCATCCTCCACCACCTCTACTTGATTTTGGGTATAAAAAAACCCCAACTCGTTCGAGTTGAGGTTTCACTTTTTCTCAGCTGATTTGCCTGCTCGCACCAACCAACCCACTTGGGTGCCTACATCGTCGGAATCAAGTAGACAGACTGCCGACCACAACGTTCCACCAGCTGTCAGGATCGACAAATGCGCGCGGATCCTGGGTTGTCAAATCTTGCCTCAATTCCCGGGCCCGTTCAACGCGAACGGACAAACCCCGATCGGCATCGATAAACAGCGCGAACCGATACAGGAATTCCACAAACGCGGCCAGACTGGAATTCACCAATTCCAACGTTCCCTCGAGCCCAAGCAGAACCACACGTCCGACTGCAACAGCAAAGACCTGTTTCGACAGGAACTGACCCGAATGCATGTACAAGGCGGTCGCGGCCGCCCCCAGCCCCTCAAGCACCCGCGCGG
>NZ_JBHXMY010000702.1:0-2779 GCF_042720195.1 Nocardia sp. NPDC058497
GGTTCGTGCTCGTCGCTCACGATATGTTCGTCTTCCATCTCGAATTGAAAGGCGCGGTACCGAGCCTGGCCGAACAGAGCAGCGATATCGGACCGGGGAAGAAACAGCATGGTCACCACCTCCCGTGGGCAGCCTGGCGTAGATCTCAAGGACGATTTGTCAACGATCGGCATCTTTCGGATAGGCTGTCTGCTACCCGTGTCATGAATTCTCTACCGCTGGTCGGCTGATGTTTCGGATGGAGTCCCGGCAAAACCCTGACGACCGACGCTTCAAACGGATGAAGCGTATAGAGAACGGTGACCCGTGGCACGGCCCGCTGGGCAGGGTCGCGTGGCACGCTGACGCGATGGGTGCAGGCGCGGAAGCGATCGTTACTGATAAACCGCAGCCATGCACCGCTGATCACGACAAGAGAACCGGCTGGCGTGTGGACCCTGCTCCAAGCCTTGCTGCGCGGGCGATACACCTGCAGCCCTTCGATAGGACTGCCCGCCATCAGGCTGATGAGTCCATAGTCCTCGTGAGCGAGGACGCGGGCCGGCGAGGCAAGGCTCCCGGCATCATTACTGATGGGTGGGTAATGATTGATCCTCAGCACGTCGTTCGTGGGGACGATCTCCTCGTCATAGACCGAAGGATCGATATCCAGATGCCGGAGCAGCGCTCTGCCGAGCTGTGGAGTCAATTCCTCGCACGCCTGCCAGAATTTTCTGAACGCGGCTTCGAACTTCTCGTCAGGCCAGTAGCTGAGGGCCTTGTCCGCATCTTCCCCTGGCATCCGGAAGGCGGATCTGTCGAACTCCCATGCTTCTACCGCATGGGGCAGCGAAGGCATGCTCTCCTGGAGTGGAACGTACCCCAGGTAATACGGCTCTCCATAGGCGCAGTCTGGTGAGACGAACCTCAATTTTTGTTCATCGGGTATCGTTGTGAAAACGTTCAATGCGTGATCATCGGTGGCCTGGAGTTCTTCGGCGCCGATACCGTGGTTGATCAAAATCGCGATCCCGACGTCCTCCATCGCTGTGCCCAGGATGTTGATGAAGCGATCTCGTGCCGCCGGGTCGCCCGTGAGATCCGCCATGTCGCAGACCGGTGGCTGGAAATTGTCGTCGAAGTTGTCGCCGGGGCTCTCGATGAGCGTGTACCCGGAATAGTCGAGATCGTCGGTTACCGTTCCGAATTTGGATACCGCATCGTCGGTTTCTTTATTGATCACGCCTTGACCCCTTTTGGACGACGATATCCTAGCGAAAGCAACTCGGACTGGTGCCCGATAATGATCGAGTAGCAGGTACGCTAGAGAAGCGCGAACTGGATAATTTGCGACCGCTGATGCGAATCTTCGTCCGACTCTCGGTTGACGCGAACCTGTGCTGTATTCAACATCGCATCACCACAGCTGCGCTGTCAATAGTCGCAGATCACGGCGACGTTCACGTCGGCGATCAGAATTCCCTTCACGCGTGCACAGAGCGACTTTCCGCGATCTGGGGAAGTGTCGCGAGTGTCAAGACCTATGGACCACCTGTCCGGAATTTCGGTTGTGCCACGGGCAATTTCGGCATGGCGAGCCGGAACTCTCTGCGACACTCGAGTTCAGGATCATGTGTCGGGTTGTCGCGACGGTCGGCGGCGTGTCCCGAGCGGCACCGGAAGCTCGTACTCCGAGGACGGTAGCCTCGGGTGCCGTGACCGAGGACCGACTGGCACCGACCGCCGCCCCGGCGGAGCTCGCTCCCGACCTGCGGTCGTTGGATCGGCGCGACAAGCCAAGCCGCACCGATTCGCTGGCCGCCCAGGCGTGCACCATCGTCGGCGGGCCGGTGGGCGATCATGCCCTGATCGGCCGGGCCCGTTTCTGGACCCCGCTGCGGGTGCTGCTCGCGTTCGCGGTGGTGTTCCTGGCGCTGGGCTGGTTCGGCAAGGCCGGCTGCATCCAGCAGGCCGGCCCCGGCGGCCAGCTGTCCTGGGACTCGAACAACGGCCGTCAGTACGTCGCCATGTGCGTCACGGACACCGTGCCGCTCTACAGCGTCGAGCGGCTGAACGAGGGCGCGTTCCCGTACAAGAAGTCGTGGACCGAGTATTCCGACGGCAGGTCGCAGACCCGGTACATGGAGTATCCGGTGCTGTCGGGCCTGTACCAGTACGTGTCCATGGAGGTCGCCAACGCCTGGGATCTGTTGCCGCTGCCCAAGGCGCTGCCGGTGGTGGTCTATTTCAATGTCGTCGTGGTGGGCCTGGCCCTGGCCTGGCTGGTGACCGTGTGGGCGTCGGCCATGCTGTCCGGGCGGCGGGTCTGGGATGCCGCGCTGGTGGCGCTGTCGCCGTTGGTACTGGTGCACGCTTTCACCAATTTCGACGCTCTCGCAACGGCTTTCGCGGCCACCGGCCTGCTGGCCTGGGCGCGGCGGCGCCCGGTGCCGGCCGGTGTGCTGTTCGGGCTCGGCGGCGCAGCGAAGCTGTATCCGCTGCTGCTGCTCGGCCCGATCGTGGTGCTGTGCCTGCGCGCCGACACCTGGCATCGGCTGCCCTCGCTGCGGGAACTGCTGCGGTACAGCGAGACCGGATACCGGCAGGCGATCCGCGAGTACCTGGGCGGCGCGCACACGCGGCCGATGCGCGCGGCCGGGGTCGCGGCGGCCGCGGCCGCGGTGACCTGGCTGGTGGTGAACCTGCCGATCGCGCTGCTGTTCCCCGACGGCTGGCGAGAGTTCTTCCGGCTCAACACCGAACGTCACGCGGACGACGACTCGATCTACAACGTGATCAC
>NZ_JBHXMY010000703.1:0-2776 GCF_042720195.1 Nocardia sp. NPDC058497
ACCACCACACCCCCGCGCCCGGCGGGCCGGGCCCCCCGCTCTACTGGGCCAGCTTCGGCCTGGAGGCGATGATCAGCGTCTGCCTGATCATCATCATGATCGGCACCACGCGTGTGGCCGAGTGGGGCGTGATGGGCAACCGCACCCAGGTCCTGGTCGCCGAGCTGTTCCTGCTCACCCTCACCATCGCCCTCAACACCTATCCGCACCTGAGCGCCGGGCACTGGTACGACGCAGCGGTGCACGCCGTGGCCCCGGTGATGATCGGTGTCGCGCTGATGATCCACAACGCCGCCAGCGCCCGCTACAGCACCGCCATCGCCCGCGCCTCGGCCGAGATCCCCGCCGACGATGCCGAAGACCTCCTCTCGGCGGCTCCGGCCTTCCGCGAGAGCTAGCGGTACACACAAAGAGGGCCCGTACTCCAGATCGGAGTACGGGCCCTCTTTCGTGGCTGCTAGGCCGACTTCTCGCGGCGCTCGGTGCGCTGGGTCTTGCGGGGCACGATCGTCGGCAGGACGTTCTCGGTGACCGTGTCGGCGTCCACGACCACCTTGGCGACGTCGTCGCGGCCGGGGATGTCGTACATCACCGGCAGCAGGACTTCCTCCATGATGGCGCGCAGGCCACGGGCGCCGGTGCCGCGCAGGATCGCCTGATCGGCAACCGCTTCCAGAGCGTCGGTGGTGAACTCGAGGTCGACGCCGTCCATCTCGAACAGCCGCACGTACTGCTTGACCAGCGCGTTCTTCGGCTCGGAGAGGATCTTGACCAGCGACTCCTTGTCCAGGTTCGTCACCGAGGCGACCACGGGCAGGCGGCCGATGAACTCGGGGATCAGACCGAACTTGATCAGGTCCTCGGGCATCACCTCGGCGAAGTGGTCGTCGGTGTCGACCTCGGCCTTGGAGCGGACCTCGGCGCCGAAGCCGATGCCGCGGTGCCCGGTGCGGTCGGAGATGATCTTCTCCAGGCCCGCGAACGCGCCCGCCACGATGAACAGCACGTTGGTGGTGTCGATCTGGATGAACTCCTGGTGCGGGTGCTTGCGACCGCCCTGCGGCGGCACACTCGCCTGGGTGCCCTCCAGGATCTTCAGCAGCGCCTGCTGCACACCCTCGCCGGAGACGTCACGGGTGATCGAGGGGTTCTCGCTCTTGCGGGCGATCTTGTCGACCTCGTCGATGTAGATGATGCCGGTCTCGGCGCGCTTGACGTCGTAGTCGGCGGCCTGGATCAGCTTCAGCAGGATGTTCTCGACATCCTCACCGACGTAGCCTGCCTCGGTGAGCGCGGTGGCGTCGGCGATGGCGAACGGCACGTTCAGCATCTTCGCCAGCGTCTGCGCGAGGTAGGTCTTACCGCAGCCGGTGGGGCCGAGCATCAGGATGTTCGACTTGGCCAGCTCGACGGACTCGCCGCGGCTGTCGCGGCCCTTGTCGCCGGCCTGGATGCGCTTGTAGTGGTTGTACACCGCGACCGCGAGGGTGCGCTTGGCCGTGTCCTGGCCGATGACGTAGTTCTCCAGGAAGTCCCGGATCTCCGACGGCTTGGGCAGCTCGTCGAGCTTGACCTCGCTCGACTCGGCCAGATATTCATCGATGATCTCGTTGCAGAGGTCGATGCACTCGTCGCAGATATAGACCCCGGGGCCCGCAATGAGCTTCTTGACCTGCTTCTGGCTCTTTCCGCAGAACGAGCACTTGAGCAGATCGCCGCCGTCTCCGATGCGCGCCATCTCGTAGGTCCCTACTTCCTTGTCCGAGTGCGACCGTCGTCCCCCGATTGGGCCGGAAATACGTTTCGGTGCCGTCAATCAGAGCAATGGTCCCTGAGTCGACCGTACCTGGTGTGCGCGAATGAGGTCGACAACTCGCGCATGTTTCTGTTCAGGGTTGTGCGGGTTCTCACCATTGTGAGCCAACCCGCGCGAAATTGGCGGGCCCGCCGCCGAAACTGCGACGACGGGCCCGGGCGTGTCACTTCTGTCCGCTGAGCTTCCGGTAGTCGAAGACCTGGTCGACGATGCCGTATTCCTTGGCCTCTTCGGCCGTCAGGATCTTGTCGCGGTCGGTGTCCTTGCGGACCTGCTCCTCGGACTTGCCGGTGTGGCGCGAGATGGTGACCTCCATCAGGCGGCGCATCCGCTCGATCTCGGCCGCGGCGATCTCGAGGTCGGACACCTGACCCTGCACACCACCCGAGGACGGCTGGTGAATCAGGATGCGGGCGTTGGGCAGCGCGGCGCGCTTGCCGGGGGCGCCCGCGGCCAGCAGCACCGCGGCGGCCGAGGCGGCCTGGCCGAGGCACACCGTCACGACGTCGGGGCGCACGTACTGCATGGTGTCGTAGATGGCCATCAGCGCGGTGAACGAGCCACCGGGCGAGTTGATGTACATCGTGATGTCGCGGTCGGGGTCCTGGGACTCCAGCACCAGCAGCTGCGCCATGATGTCGTTCGCCGAGACGTCGTCGACCTGGTTGCCCAGGAAGATGATGCGCTCCTCGAACAGCTTGTTGTACGGGTCGGAAGTCTTGACGCCGAACGAAGTCTGCTCGGTGAACTGCGGCAGGATGTAGCGCGCCTGCGGGAGGCCCGCGGCGGAGCCGCCATGTCCGGCGCGCGGGTCGAAGAGGTTGGCCATCGTTATCTCCAAGCTTGTCTCGAGTGAGGGGGGACGGCGGCGTTACTTCGCCTGGTTCGCGTGGCTGACCACGTGGTCGATGAAGCCCGGTGGGGGGGGGTGCGGAGGCGGGTACCCACGGGGGGCGTCCC
>NZ_JBHXMY010000704.1:0-2772 GCF_042720195.1 Nocardia sp. NPDC058497
CAGGTGCAGGACTGGTCGCTGGGCGTGCGGATCGGCCTGCTCGTGCCGACCGCGGTCGTGGTCTGGCTGCTGGTGCCGCGCAAGGCGAATACCCCGACGCCGGGTGTGCACGTGATCGGGGTGCCGCGCCTGGCCTACATCGGTGTGCTGGTGCTCGCGTTCTGCGTGTTCTTCCCGTTCGTCGGCTGGCCCGCCGTCCTGTGGTGGCTGCTGCTGCTCCCGGTCATCGCGGTGTTCTGGGTCGTCCGGACGCACACGACCGTGTCGGATGCCGGGCTCGAGCTGAGCTCGATGTTCGGCAAGAAGCACCTCGACTGGGCACAGGTCAAGGGCATCAGCATCCCCAAGCGTGGCTCCGTCAAGGCCCGCCTCGCCGACGACTCCGAGGTCAAGCTGCCCGCGGTGGGCTACGACCGGCTGCGGGAACTGATCGACGCCTCCGGTGGGCGACTGCCCGATGTGTTCGCCGCCGCCGAGCAGGCCGAGGCCGAGCGCGTTGCCGCCGAGCGAGCCGCCGAGGCCGAGAAGGCCGCCGAGGCCGAGAAGGCGAAGACCGAGGAGCCCGACACCGAGGAGTGACCGCCGACTCGGTCACCGCGGGAATCGGCACGGCGTCACGCGCGGTTGCACCGGTAAGCTGACGGCGACCGGGCACCCCGCGCCGACGGCACCACCGCGGCGACACCCTCCGGAGCGACACTCCCGCCTCGAGCCCGGTTCCATCACCCCTGCACGGACTCCCGGCGCGACGCGACCACCGCCCGCGGGAGTAACGTGCACGGTTGCCGGACGCACCGCGCACTCGCACCGCGCCCCGCAGGTCAGCCCCCTGCGCGCATGCTTGGACGCACCCAGCGACATTTACGAGGACACCCATGCCACCGCTTCGTTCACGCACCACCACCATCGGCCGCAATGCCGCGGGCGCCCGCTCGCTCTGGCGCGCGACCGGCATGACCGACTCCGATTTCGGCAAGCCGATCATCGCGATCGCGAACTCCTACACGCAGTTCGTTCCCGGTCACGTGCACCTCAAGAACATGGGCGACATCGTCGCCGAAGCCGTGCGCGCCGCCGGTGGCGTGCCGCGTGAGTTCCACACCATCGCCGTCGACGACGGCATCGCCATGGGGCACGGCGGCATGCTCTACTCGCTGCCCTCGCGCGAGATCATCGCCGACTCGGTCGAATACATGGCCAACGCGCACACCGCCGACGCGCTGGTGTGTATCTCCAACTGCGACAAGATCACTCCCGGCATGCTCAATGCCGCGATGCGCCTCAACATCCCCGCCGTGTTCGTCTCCGGCGGTCCGATGGAGGCCGGTAAGGCCGTGGTCGTCGACGGTGTCGCGCACGCGCCGCTCGACCTGGTCAGCGCGATCTCCGCGAGCGCGAGCCAGGCCGTGTCCGACGAGGGCCTCGACGAGGTCGAGCGGTCGGCGTGCCCGACCTGTGGTTCATGTTCGGGCATGTTCACCGCGAACTCGATGAACTGCCTGACCGAGGCGCTCGGACTCGCGCTGCCCGGCAACGGTTCCACGCTGGCCACGCACTCGGCGCGGCGCGCGCTGTTCGAGCGGGCCGGCACGGTGATCGTCGATATCGCCAAGCGCTGGTACCAGGACGACGACGCGTCGGTCCTGCCGCGAAACGTGGCCGATGCCAAGGCCTTCCGCAATGCGATGGCCCTCGACGTCGCCATGGGCGGTTCCACCAACACGGTGCTGCACACCCTCGCCGCCGCGCAGGAAGGCGAGATCGACTTCGATCTGCAGACCATCGACGAGATCAGCCGCCGGGTGCCGTGCCTGTCGAAGGTCTCGCCCAACTCCGACTACCACATGGAAGACGTGCACCGCGCCGGTGGCATCCCCGCCATCCTCGGTGAGCTGCGTCGCGGCGGCCTGCTCGAGACCGACGTGACCACCGTGCACACCGCGAGCTACGAGGAATTCCTCGACACCTGGGACATCCGCTCCGGCAAGGCATCCGAGGAGGCGCTGGAGCTGTTCCACGCCGCGCCCGGTGGCGTGCGCACCGTCGAACCGTTCTCCACCAGCAACCGCTGGTCCTCGCTCGACACCGACGCCACCGGTGGCTGCATCCGTGACATCGAGCACGCCTACACCGTCGAAGGCGGGCTGTGCGTGCTGCGCGGCAATATCGCCCCCGATGGCGCGATCCTCAAGACCGCGGGCATCGACGAAGAACTGTTCACCTTCGAGGGCCCGGCCGTGGTGGTCGAGTCGCAGGAGGAGGCGGTGTCGATGATCCTGGGCAAGAAGATCCAGCCCGGTGACGTGGTCGTCGTGCGCTACGAAGGCCCCGCGGGTGGTCCGGGTATGCAGGAGATGCTGCACCCGACCTCGTTCCTCAAAGGCCTCGGCCTGGGCAAGGTGTGCGCGCTGATCACCGACGGCCGCTTCTCCGGTGGCACCTCGGGTCTGTCGATCGGGCACGTCTCCCCCGAGGCCGCGTCCGGTGGTGTCATCGGCCTGATCGAGAACGGTGACCGCATCCGCATCGACGTGCACACCCGTGCGCTGGAAGTGCTCGTCTCCGACGACGTCCTCGCCGAGCGCCGCTCGAAGATGGAAGCCTCCGAGCGCCCGTGGCAGCCGGTGAACCGCGACCGCCCGGTGACAACGGCCCTGCGCGCGTACGCCGCACTGGCAACCTCGGCCGACAAGGGCGCCGTTCGCCAGGTGCCGTAGCTGTTCCGCCTCTCCGGGACTCTTGGCCAGACTCGAGCGCGCCGCCGGTCGTTGA
>NZ_JBHXMY010000705.1:0-2766 GCF_042720195.1 Nocardia sp. NPDC058497
AACCCGCCGGTGTCCTACCGGCCCGCGTTTTTGGGGGTGAACCCGACCGGGGCGGTGGGCCGGTACGGATCCAGGGGCTCCTGCGGTAGCCAGCGACGCGCGGGATCTCGCGGCGAGGGCAACAACACCTCGTCACCATCGGGCACGAGCACTGCTCCGGCGGCTGTCAGCGCCGCGAAGCTCGCGCCGCTGCGCAGGTGGGCGGGCACGGGACCGGTCAGGATCGTGACTGTGGGTTGCGGGGTGTCGGTGTGCACAATGACCGGGCCCGGCCACGGCAGCGCGTTGATGACCCGGTGGCCGAAATCGCACGGCAACTCGATCGCGCCGACTGTCCCGGTCCGCAGCACGATCTGGCTGGTGGATTCGCGGACGAAGGCGTCGAATCCGCAGGCATTGCGGTAGATGCTGGCCCGGTGAATCACCTTGTCCACCGGCAGCAATCGCGAAGTACTCATTGGTGTCCACCGCGTTTCAAGCAGGCCTGGACCGCGTCAAGGACCGTGGTCGTCGTGGGCCGCTGGGGACTGGTTGGTGGCTCCTGCCACTCTCGGCACGATGCTGCGTCGATGGCGGTCGGTGTCGGGAGCCCGATCCGAACGCCGGAGGCGAAGACGACAACGTTGTTGACCCAGAGCAACGTGGCGTCAGGGAGTTGGTCGATCCGGCGATCGGCCGCGGTGATGAACGTCCACGACCTCGACTTGGGGTGGCTCACGATCGGTCCGCTGTCTGCGTCGGACCGGTCCAGCTCGCCGCGCACCCGATGACCGAGAACTGACGGCATCATCACCGCCTGTACCCGACCCGCGACGACGATGATCTGGCCGGAGTCAGGATCGAGGACCGCTGGCAGTTGACACACCTGCTGGTAGTAGGCGCACCGCGACGCAATCGAGATACCGACCAAGTCCAGGCCCGCCGGCTCGGCCTCGGGTGTGACCGGAAGCTGGCGAGTGGGAGCCTCGATCAGAGCCGCTTGGGCAGAGTTCGCATTCATTGGTTGCCTCCACGTGTGTGGTGGGAGATCGTGATCCAGGCCGGTAGTCTGCGGTCCGATCGTGGGTTGGTGACGGCGGCAAGTGCCTTGTCCACGGCCGCGGCACGGCGACGCGAGTTGCTTCGGCTCGGTCGATCTGATTCCTCGGCTTTGAGTTCTGCGACAACGGCTTCCAGAGGTTCTGGGCCGCAGCGGGCGAAGCTGCGCAGGATGGCTTTCAGCTCCTGGTGTTTTCGATTCCGCACCGCTGTCGACCCCCAATCATGTGCGCGACTATGCCTTTTCAGGTAACCAGCGGCATCAGCTACGGCCTACAGGTTCGATGTCCACACCGCGTCCACACCTGTTGTGCTCTCGACAGGGAGCCAACTGAGGGACTCAGTCGGTCGAGCTCGGATGGTCACCTCGCTTCACGCGGCCTGAAGCGGTCTATTCGATCGCCGCGATGGTTGCGGCGCTGGCAAGGCGGACCTTGATTGCCTGGGGACCGCGATCACCCTCTGTGATTTCGAAGTGGACTCGATCGTTGTCGGACAGGCTTCGGAACCCCTGGCCGATGATGCCCGAGTAGTGGACGAACACATCGGGCCCGTCGCTGCGGGCGATGAACCCGAATCCCTTCTCGGCGCTGAACCACTTCACAGTCCCGGTCATCGACATCTCGAATTGCCTTCCGCTGATTCCTCTGGCCACCCATCCATGGAGAACGTCGGGCATTCTTCGACGTTCTCCTGCGAAGCGGCCGGCAGAAGCCCGACCTGCACCTCGCGCGAGTGCTGATTCCTATGGTGGACGGCAGATTTGATCCAATGAAGGCCTCGGGTGAATAGGTTCAATTCACGACAGGGCGATCCGGCGGATAAGGTGAGCCGATGGCGTCATTGCCCGGACACCGCGACTGCGATCGGTGTCAACGACCTGCGATCGGTATCGGCAGAAACGTGCTGTGCGTTGAGTGCGCCCGCGCCGCGTACTCGACTCGGATACCGACTGCGCAGTGGTGGGTCGGCGAGCTCAGAGATGCCCTGCGGAGCGAGCAGGTCGGTAGGGTTCTTGCGGCCTACCGGCATCACGCGGCCCACGGTCACCGACCGCTGCCGCAGACCGAATTGGCTCGCTGGTTGGGTATCTCGCAGGCCCGGCTGTGCAGGCTCGAGAACCAGCGCGCTCAAATCGATCACCAGGTTCTGACCGACATAGCCCGCATCTTGGGTATACCTGAAGCGCTTCTGTGGTCGGATCCGCAGGGCCGGCAGCCACTGGGGGCGGCCACAGAGGCTGGCAATGCGGCGGTGCGCCTTCCCAGTGGGAAAACAGTGCCCGCAATGAGCGCCAGCACGGAAGCGCCACTGGCAGAGACACTTCTTGCGGCACTGAACAACTATGCGGCGTTGGACATGCTCGCTGGGCCCCACGATCTGCTCGACATCGTCGAAAACCAGCTGTTGGCTATCGATTCCGCTGTGGAAGGCCGTGTCGAGGGCCGATCGCAACTGCAATACGCATCCGGGCGATTCGCCGAATTCCTCGGTTGGCTTCATCAAGACGCCGGGAACCTGCGCACAGCGATGAAGTGGTCTGCCCGGGCGCTCGCCCGCGCGAATGAGTGCGGTGATCCACAGCTACGTACCTACGTGCTGATGCGCCAATCCAACATCGCTGGCGACGCCGGCAACATCGCCGTCGCGGTTGACCGGGTTGAGGAGGCGTTGGCCGACACCACAGGGCTGACCACCCGGCAGCGATCGGTCTTGCTACGACAGAAG
>NZ_JBHXMY010000706.1:0-2762 GCF_042720195.1 Nocardia sp. NPDC058497
CCTCTTATATAGAGCGTCTGGGGGTGTGTGTGTGTTTTAACCACCCCTACAGCGACTTAATGGGGGTGGGTGTCGGGGCCAAACCGCGTCGACGGCGGTGACCCGGCGAGCTGCTTGGCCTGTTTGCGCGCGGCCGCGGCCTTGTCCACGCGCCGGGCCAGGCGGCGCGCCGGGTCCTCGATGAGCGCGAAGCTCGCGGCGGCGAGCGGCATGGTCAGCGCGGTGGTCAGCACGAGGACGTAGCCGAACTGGCCGCTGAACGGGAGGATGCCGAACACCGGGAAGACCATGGTCAGCACGACGAGGTGCCAGAGGAAGATGCCGTAGGACCAGCGGCCGAGGGTGAGAGCGGTCGGCGATTCGAGCCAGCGGTGCGGTGCGGCGTCGGCCGGGCGCAGGACCAGCGGGGCGAGCAGGCCGAACCCGATGATCATGCCGAGCAGCATCTTCATCGCGTACTGCCACGGCTCGGCGCGTTCGAGACCGGCCGGACCGCCGAACTCGGTCGCCGAGACGAGGAACGCGGCCAGCGCCAGCGCCCACATCAGCGGCTGCGACGAGAACAATCTGCCCCACCAGGCGCCGGGCCTGACCTGGTGGATCAGTTCGGCGAGCACCATGCCCGCCGCGAACCACGGCAGATAGCCGGGCAGCCAGTTGTCGGCGTGGATGGCATCCGGTGTCGGCACCGGCCACAGGTTCCAGGTCAGGCTCACCGCGATCAGCCCGCAGAGCACCGGCACCCGCCAGCGGGCCGCGGGGCCGCGCAACCACACGATCGACCAGGCCAGCAGCGGCAGCACCAGATAGAAGGCCACCTCCACCGACAGGCTCCACATCTGGGTGAGGCCCTCGGTGAGGGTCAGCGGGACGAACACCTGGAGCAGGAACAGATTCGACACCCACACCCGCAGGTTCGCCGACTGCGCCGCGCCGGGCAGCAACAGCAGCACGAACACCACGACGGCCCAGTACGCGGGCACGATGCGCATCAGGCGATGCAGCAGGTAGCGGCCGGTCGTCGGGGCGGTGCCCATGCCGTGCGCCACCGCGGCGTGCGGGCGCCAGAGCAGGAAACCGGACAGCGCGAAGAACACCGCGACCGCCATGTCGAAGCGCTCCAGGATCGGGCCGAGCACCGCGACCTTGCCCGCTCCGGTCTGGAAGGAGACGTGGGTGAGCAAGACACCGAGCGCGGCCATCCCACGCATGCCTTCCAAGGCGGGAATGAAGGCGCGCGGAGCGGGAACGGGGGCGGTGGCGGTTGTCATCGCTTCCCATTTTGCCCGGTCGGCGATTTACCGGGCGCAGGGCCGCGCTCTATAGGGCCGGGCTGTTAGTGTCGGGGCTCACGAGGGCCTAGGGTGCAATACCAGACCACCGGAGGATCCGTGTTCGAACGACGAGGAGAGTTTGCATGGCACTGAGTGCCGGTACCAGAAGGACGGTCGCCTGCGTTCTCGTGGGTCTGGGCGCGGCATTACTCGTCGCCGCGCTGATGATCCCCACCTACACCGTGAGCAAGGTTGCCAAGACTCCGCTCGACCTCGAGATCACCACGATCGCGGAGAGTCAGCCCGGCGAGGACAGCCTGGTCCTCAACTCGAAGTCGCTCACGACCGGCGACGGCCCTGCCGTAGTGGACAAGAACGTGCCGCTGATCTCCCAGCGCTTCGTCACCGTCGAGGAGCCCTCCGACGCCGACGAGATGACGCTGCAGGCGGGCCAGACGCTGCGCCGCACCGACGTGCAGGGCGACACCGGCCTGCTCAGCGCGACCATCGACCGGGTCACCATCTCGCGCACCACCGGTATGCCGGTCGACACCGAGCCCAACGGCTCGATCGCCCTCACCGCCGACCAGGACGGCAGTGTCATGGAGCCGGTGCAGCACACCGGCCTCGGCTACCGCTTCCCGATCGGCACCGAGAAGAAGACCTACCCGTACTTCGACATCAACACGCGCAAGGCTTACGACGCGAACTTCATCGAAGAGACCGAGATCAACAACCTGGACGTCTACCACTTCCAGATGACCGCGCCGCCCACCAGCACCTGGGACGTCGTGCAGGCGCCCGCCAACCGGCTCACCCTGCCCGCGTCGAAGTGGGGCGTGACCGACGTGCCCGCCGACACCCCGGTCACCATGACCCGCTACTACACCAATATGCGTGACCTGTGGGTCGAGCCGCAGACCGGCACCGTCATCAAGGGCGGCGAGTCGATCCACCTGTACTACGCCCGCTCGGCGGACAAGCCCGAGGTGACCGCGCTCAAGTCGCACATCGTGTTCGACGAGGCGACCGTCGAGTCGCAGATCGCGATCGCCAAGGAGAACACCGACAAGCTGTCGCTGTTCGGCCGCATCGTGCCGATCGTGTTCGGCATCCTCGGCGTGATCGCCGTGCTCGCCGGCCTGTTCCTCGGCCTGCGCGGCGGCAGCGCCCCTGCCCAGGCCAGCCCGCGCAGCCGCCGCCCGACCCCCGCTCCGACGGCGGCCCCGGACGACACCCCCACCTCCCGATGGGACGCCGCCGACGACGCGCCGACCACCCAGTTCCCCCGCGGTGATTACGACGCGCCTACCGAACAGATCGACATCGACAAACGTCCCTGAGGACAGCGCTCCGAGAACGGCTCCGGTCATCGCGACCGGGCCGTTATTAGTTCTCGAGGTCGCGGATTTTCCACAACCATACACAGGGGGATGTGGATTGTCGTGCGGAACTACGATGCGGTTCCGCTGGTGACGGTTGGCGCCG
>NZ_JBHXMY010000707.1:0-2723 GCF_042720195.1 Nocardia sp. NPDC058497
GGCTGCGGCGGATCACCCGCTGTTGCGCGGGACCGTTCGGCGCGGTCAATCCTTTCGACGCTCCGTCCTGATTGACCGCGCTACCACGCACCACCGCCAGTACTTCGTGGCCGAGACGGCGTGCGTCGGACAACCGCTCCAGTACCAGCACGCCTGCGCCTTCGCCCCAGGCGGTGCCGTCGGCGGCCTCGGCGAACGGTTTGCAGCGGCCATCGGCGGCCAGTCCGCGTTGCTGGGAAAAGCCCACGAACACATCGGGAGTCGCCATGACGGTCACGCCACCGGCCAAAGCCATGGAGCATTCCCCTGATCGCAGGGCCTGTACGGCTTGGTGGAGTGCGACCAGCGAGGAGGAGCACGCCGTATCGACCGACACGGCCGGCCCTTCCAGGCCGAGCACGTAGGAAATACGGCCCGACGCGATGCTCAGCGGTGTACCGGTCAGCTCGTAGCCCGAGGGTTCTTTCCCGTTGGCCGAAGCCAAGCCGCCATAGGCGAGGTTGCCGATTCCGACGAAGACACCGGTGTCGCTGCCACGCAGTGTGTTCGGGTCGATGCCGGCGTGTTCGAGCGCTTCCCAGGTCGTCTCCAACAGCACCCGTTGTTGCGGGTCCATCGCGAGGGCTTCGCGCGGAGAGATGCCGAAGAAGCTGGCATCGAACCAGCCCGCCTCGTGCAGGAAACCGCCTTCGCGCACATAGCACTTTCCTGCCACCCCCGGTTCGGGATCGAACAGGCCCTCGATATCCCAGCCACGATCGGTCGGGAACGACGAGACGGCATCACCTTCGTCGATCAGCAACTGCCACAAGTCTTCCGGGGAGGCGATGCCGCCGGGCAGCCGGCATCCCATTCCCACGATCGCCACGGGTTCCGCCAGCGACGCCTGCAGTTCCTGATTCGCCTTTTTCAAAGCCGCGTTGGTCCGAGCGGAGATGCGCAGTGCATCGGTCAGTTCTTCGATGGAAAGTGCCACGATCTATCTCCGAAACCCTTAATCGATCCGATTGTCAATCACGTGCTGGATCAGCGCCTCGATATCCATGTCATCGGTGAGCTCCTGCTCGACCACGGTATCGATGTCCGCGATGTGCGCGTCGGCCATGAGAGCGAGCACGCTGTCCAACATTCCGATTCTTCTGAGTTCGCTCAGCGGCACGGTCGCGAGATAGTCACGAATATTCTTCTCGTCGACGGCGCTGTCGAGACGTTCCCGAGGTGCCGTTTTATCGAATTGCACCAGAATGTGCTCGGCGACAACCCGTGGTGAGGGATAGTCGAATACCAGCGTGGTAGGCAAGCGCAGGCCGGTCACTGCGTTGAGTTGGTTGCGAATTTCCACCGCGGTCAGCGAATCGAATCCGAGTTCACGGAAATTCCGGTCGGGATCGACCGTGCCGATGCCTTCGTGCCCGAGCACCCGAGCGACCTGCAGGCGGACGGTATCGAGTACCCGTTGCAACGCCTCGGTCTCCGGCAGCCCGAGGATGCGCTGCTGGAGTTCGGGTACTCCGTCGACGGCAGTGGCGGTGTGGTCGACGGCGCGTCGATTTGCCCGGATCAGACCACGCAGGATCGACGGAACTACCGTCGCGCCAGACAATACCGACAGATCCAGACGAGCCGCGATCACCGTCGCCTGGCCTCCGACCAGGGCGGTATCGAACCATGACAGGCCTTGTTCGGGCGTCAACGCCAGGATTCCGTCACGCCCGAGGCGGGTGGTATCTTCGCCGCGGAGACGGGCTCCCATGCCGACAGCGGTGTCCCACAAGCCCCACGCGATCGAGACCGCCGCCGCACCCCGTGCACACCGGAATTCGGCCAACGCGTCGAGGAAGGTGTTGGCGGCCGCGTAATTGCCTTGTCCCGCAGTGCCGAGCGTGCCGGCGGCCGAAGAATACAGCACGAACAACGCGAGATCCAGATCACGGGTGGCCTCGTGCAGCCACCATGCCGCATCGGCCTTGGCCGCCAACACCGTGTCCACGCGCTGAGGGGTCAGTGACGACACGACGCCGTCGTCGAGCACACCGGCGGTGTGCACCACACCCACCAAGGGCGCGTCCTGCGGTACCGCCGCTATGAGCGCTTCCACGCCACTTCGCGTCGACACGTCACAGGCCAGCAACGTGACCCGCGCACCGAGCGCCGTCAGCTCGGCAACCGTCTCCGTTGCTCCGGGTGCGGATCTGCCGCGGCGCGAGGCCAGGATCAGCGAGCGCGCACCGTATGCGCTGACCAGGTGCCGCGCGATCATCGCACCCAAACCACCTGTGCCACCGGTGATCACCACGGATCCAACCGACAACCGGGCCCTGAGCTCCGTCTCGGTCCCGGTGTTCGCCGTCGCGGGCAACCGCGTGGCCCGGGCGGTGTGCACGACACCCTTCCGGATCGCCACTTGAGGTTCACCAGCGGCCAAGACCTGCGCGACCAGTCCGCGGAGTTCGGGCACACCGTCGGTATCGGTGTCGGCCAATAGGATTCGTTCCGGGTCTTCTGACTGCGCCGATCGCACCAGACCCCACACCGCCGCGGCCGCGATGTCGTCTATCGGCTCGTCACCGATCGACACGGCGCCCGCGGTCAAGATCAGCAACTGACTGCCCGCGAAATACGGCTCGCCCAACCAGGTCTGGACAGCGTTCAACGCATCGTGGACGACGCTGTGCATCCGCGACACCATACCGTCCTCCAGCGGCATGCGACCGCGCAGGTCC
>NZ_JBHXMY010000708.1:0-2716 GCF_042720195.1 Nocardia sp. NPDC058497
GGGCTGGGATTTGTTTATAAGACCCTGGCCAGGTGTCGCCCGACACTTTGGGGGTGCCGGCGAAACCGTCCCGGTAGACGCGGAAACAGACGTTCACCCCGCGTAGGCGGCGTGAATCGACGACGCCCGAGAAGGGCGGTGTCTGAAATCCATCCAGTTTTCAGACATGCTGTCAGTCGAAGAGCTCGCTCGCTCGCGTAGCGGTCAAGGCCTGCACCAGCCAGGTGTTGAGCTGAGCGAGGTCGGTGGTCTCGGCCAGTCGCGCCCGATGGGCAGCTGACAGCTCGATGCCCCTTCCAGTGAGCACCGTCAACACCGACCGCGCCGCCTGTTCAGCCCGCCCTTGCGCGAGGCCCTGCTCGCGCCCCTGCTCGAGGCCCTGCTCACGTAGCCGCTGAGCCGATTCCGACCGGAAGAACGACAGATCAGTAGCCATTTGGTCCCTCCAAAGCTGGGCGGCGTCGGTATGTGAAATTCCCTGTTCGACGAGTGCTGATCTCAGTCTCTGTGCGCACCGGACGTCGCGATGGCTTCGATCGCGTCGATCAGGCGTTGCTTGCCCGCGGGTTCGATGTGTAGATCCTGGTACCGCCGGTAGGTGAGATAGCGGCCGTCGTCTGCCACGTCGAGCCAGGTCAGATACCGTGCGGGCGTTGGGCGTTCGGTGTGCAAACCCACTCTGGCCTCGATGTGTCCTGAGGCGGTGCGGCGGGTTTCGGTGAGGCGGTGCATGCGGGCGGCGACGGAATCGGGTGGGCGCTGCCAGGATTCGAAGTGCGCGGCCAGGCGGTCGATGTCCTCGACGAGGTGTCCCGCCTGACCCGCCTGCAACTCGCCGAGGAAGGAGGCGAAGGCGCGGGCCACCATCCCGGCACTGCCGGAGAACACTTCGACGCTGTTGTCGTCGTACTGCCGGATCACGACACCGCGCTCACCGGACCGCGCCCCGTAGGCGCGCAGCCGGGGTCCGGCGTCGTCGAATACCGCCAGCGCGGTGTCGGGCCTGGCGGCATGCCGTAGCACCGCGGTCAGGTCCGGATCGGCGCCGGTGGGCCAGCGCTGCGCCGCGGCCTGAGCGAGTGCCGCGTACCGGTCTTCCGTGTCGGCGGCCGAATACACGGTGAGCGGAAAGGGGTACCGGTCGTCACCGGTTTCCGCCTGCCAGACGTGCGCGAATTCGTCGGCGGTGAAGGTCCAGCTCACGATGCCCCCGCGCCGCGCTGGTCCTCCGCGAGGCGGGTCGCGGGTGCGTCGGATCCGATGGCTCCGGGCACCGTGGGCTGTTCCGGCCCGAGCAGCTCGGGCTGAACTCCGCGAAGGTAGTCGGGCGCCTGATGTTCGTCATCGTCGTCGCCTTTGCCGCCGCGCGCGCCCGGCGCGCCCATCATGCCCGGCGAGCCAATGCCACGCGCAGATGCCGCGCCTGCCGCACCGGAAAGGCCGGCGGCGGCGAGGTTTTGACCGGCAGCGACCGGCGAACGCCCGGGGACGGAACCGCCAGGACCGAGAGTGCCGCCGCCGCCCGAGCCGGCCCCACCACCCGGCGATCCGCTCCCTGGCGATCCACCGGACGGGTTGGTTCCGGTGCCCGGCGTGGCCGCGGCGGGTGCCGTCGCCGCGGGATTGGTGCTCGTGGGATCGGCGCTGTTCTGCCCCTGGGTGTTGTCGTCGCCGTTGCTGTTCCCGGTATCCGTCCCCGCCGATGACGTGTCGTCGTCGCCGTCGGTCGATTCCGGCTGCGCGGTGTCGTCGGTGGTGCCGGGGTCGCCGGAATTCCCTGCGTCGGCATTGTTTCCGGTACCACCGTCGTTGCCACCGTTGTTCGAGCCACCGCCACCCGTGCCTGTGCCGGTGTCGCCGCCGGTACCCGGCTGGGTGGGCGCGACGAAGGTCGGCACATTCTCACCCGCAGGGCCATAGGTCGGCTTGTAGGTCAGGTTCATCGCCGCGATCGCCTGGAGACGACGGTCTTCCTTCTCCCGCTCGACAGTTGCCGTATTGCCGGGCACCGCCAGTTCCGCCAGGGTCGCCGGCACCGAAGTACCGACGTCGATCGCCTCGGTCGAGTTGACCGGCGCAGGCACAGCCACTTTCACCGCCTCGGCACCATAAGCCGCGGCCTTCACCCGATGCCCGACCGCGGACAGCACCGTGTACACATCCGTCGCCTCGGTGACGAACCGCCGCCCGGCAGCTTCCCCCGCCGACGCGAACTCACCCTGGAGACTCGATGTCGCCCGCGCCGTCTGCACCATCAGCCCGGTCACCGCACCCGAGATCTCCGTGAACATCGCGACCCACTTGTCACCGAACTGCTGCATCACACCGGGCTGCATCTGCTGCACCGCGTTGTAGATGTCCTGATGCGAAACACCTTCGAAGACTTCGAAATCAGCGATGTACTTCGGATCGGTGCCCCCGTGACTGAGCGACTCCTGCTGCCGCTCAGCACCCGTCTGCTGCTGTCGCCCGTTGGCCGTCGGCTCGAGTGGCGGTAGTCCAAATGTCGTCGAAAGAATGTCCGTCAGCGGTACTTGCGTTCCTCCCCCGTCCGCCATGGTCAGTTCTCCTTACCGATGGATTTCTCTACTACCGAGGCGATTTCCATGATGTTGGCGCAGGGGTCGAGATTCTGACTCCGCCCAAGACTAAGGCTGTGGGTCCGGACAATGACGACTCCGACTTTCGTCCGCAGGTGCACCCTGCACAACGACTC
>NZ_JBHXMY010000709.1:0-2714 GCF_042720195.1 Nocardia sp. NPDC058497
ATCATCGGGTGGTCGAGAAACTGCCGGTGACCGCGCTCGCCGAACGCGGCACCTGGTACGGGGTGACCGAGGGCCTCAGCTTCGCCTGGGTGTATTCCAAATCTCTTGCTGCCGTGGTCAAGTCGATGTCCAAGCAGCACATGCGCAGACAAACCAAGGCCAAGCCCGGCCTGTTCGAGCAGGTGTGGCCCGACTATCCGATCGGCTGCAAGCGAATCCTGTTCTCCGACGACTACCTCCCCGCACTGGCCGCGCCGAATGTGGAGGTCACCGGCGAGAAGATCACCGGGATCACCCCCGCGGGGGTGCGCACCGCCGACGGGCGTGAACACGAGGTCGATGTCATCATCTGGGGCACCGGGTTCAAGACGACCGAGTTCCTGGCGCCTATGACGATCACCGGCGCGGAAGGGCACCCGCTCGAACAGGAGTGGAAGACCGGAGCGCACGCCTATTACGGCATGACGGTGCCGCGGTTCCCGAACCTGTTCATCATGTACGGGCCCAACACCAATACCGGTGGCGGCTCGATCATCTACTTCCTCGAGGCGCAAGCCGAATACCTGGGCGACTACGTCGCCCATCTCGCCGCGACCGGGAAACCGCTGACGGTGCGCCCGGAGGTGGAACAGGCCTACGACGCACAGATCCAGGCGCACCTGACCAACAGTGTGTGGAGCCAGTGCACGTCCTGGTACCGGCAGGCCGACGGCCGGATCACCACCAACTGGCCACTGCTCGGATTCCAATACAAGAAGCAGGCGCGGTTCGACCCCGCCGACTACGAGGTGATCTCTGCATGACTGCGTACGACTACGACGTGATCGTCGTCGGTTCCGGATTCGGTGGCAGCGTGACCGCGCTGCGCCTGACCGAAAAGGGCTACCGGGTGGGCGTTCTCGAATCCGGCAGGCGCTGGAACGCCGAGGACTACCCGAAGACCAACTGGAACATTCCCAAGGCCATCTGGGCGCCGCGCCTGGGGCTGACCGGACCGCAGCGGATCAGCGTGCTCGGCAAGTGCCTGGTGTTCAGCGGTTCCGGTGTCGGTGGTGGTTCGCTGATCTACGGCAACACCCTCTACGAGCCGCTGCCCGAGTTCTATCGCGACCGCGCGTGGGCGCACATCACCGACTGGAAGACCGAGCTGGCGCCCTACTACGACCAGGCCAAGCGGATGCTCGGCGTCGTGGAGAACCCGCGGCTCGGCCCGAAAGACGAAGTGCTGCTGGATATCGCGCGTGGGCTGAACGTCGCCGACACCTTCCACCGCACCCAGGTCGGGGTCTTCTTCAACGAGGGCAACGAGGGCACCGAGGTCGACGACCCCTACTTCGGTGGCGCCGGACCGCGCCGCGCCGGCTGCATCCACTGCTCGGATTGTTTCACCGGCTGCAAGCACAATGCGAAGAACACGACCACGGTCAACTACCTGCATCTCGCGGAAAGCCGTGGCGCGCAGGTACATCCGCTGACCACGGTCACCTCGGTGGCGCCCGACAGCGCCGGCGGGTACCGGGTCGAGACCGTCGCCTCCAACGGCTGGTTGCGTAAGGAGCGGCGCACGTTCACCGCGCAGCAGGTGGTGTTCGCCGCGGCCGCGCTCGGCACCCAGAAGCTGCTGCACAAGCTGCGCGCCGACGGCACCCTGCCGCAGCTGTCGCCGCGCGTCGGCGAGCTGACCCGCAGCAATTCCGAGGCGATCATCGGTGTCACCAGCAAGTCGCGCAAGGACTTCGCCCAGGGCGTGGCGATCACCTCCTCCATCCACCCCGAACCGCAGACCCATGTGGAGGTGTGTACCTACGGGTCGGGACAGAACGCGCTGTTCCTGCAGACGGTGCCGATGGTCGACGGCGGGGCGTTCCGGTTCCTGCGGCTGCTGCTGACGATCCTGCTGCATCCGATCCAGTTCCTGCGCTCGCAGAACGCGCACGGCGCCTCGGACCGGTCGGTGATCCTGCTCGTCATGCAGTCGCTGGACAACTCGCTCACCTCGTATCTGAAGGGGCGCAGGCTGGTCACCAAACAGGGCAGTGGTGAACCGAATCCGGCGTGGATCCCGTTGGCGCACGACATCGCCCGCAAATACGCGTCCGAGATCGACGGCATCAGCGGCAATGTCGCCACCGACATCTTCAACATTCCCGCGACCGCCCACTACATCGGCGGCTGCACGATCGGTGACTCCCGCGAGACCGGGGTGATCGATCCCTATCAGCGGATCTACGGCTACCCGGGTTTGCACGTCGCCGACGGCAGCGCCATCACCGCGAACCTCGGTGTGAACCCGTCGCTCACCATCACCGCGCAGGCCGAACGGGCGATGGCGTTCTGGCCCAACAAGGGCGAGGCGGATCCGCGACCCGACCTGGGCGCTCCCTACCGGCGGATCAGCCCGGTCGCCCCTGCCCAGCCCGCGGTGCCCGCGTCGGCGCCCGGCGCGCTGCGCCTGCCCGCCTGACGTGTCCGAAAGAGGAATCCATGACCGCCATCGCTCAACTCACCCTCCTCGAACCGGCCTGCGGCCGGGACGCGGCGCTGGCCTTGTTCGACAGCCTCCCGCCCGTGCAGGCGACCGAGCTCACCGGCCGCTGGCACGGGCGCGAACTGGCCACCGGCCACCCGCTCGACGGGCTGCTGGCGGCGTCGGGCTGGTACGGCAAACAGTTCGACGGCCTCGACAGCGTCCATCCGCTACTGTTCCGTGACCC
>NZ_JBHXMY010000710.1:0-2714 GCF_042720195.1 Nocardia sp. NPDC058497
TTGCGGAACAACACGGCTGACAAGGTGCACATCATACGGATGACGGCAATCAAAGATTGTGGACCTCCGATCGGAGGTACCTATATCCGCTTCCCAACGCAAGGCGGGGCAACATTTAATGAGCAGTTGGGCGTCAACCTGGATGCACCGAGAGCGTACGTTCAGGAGTATCAGGAGATACCCGGCGGTGGTATCGGTCAATTGGTCGGTGACGACTACTTCAAATCGCGCACGATTGTCATCGATCCCGGTGATTCAATGACTTTCTCGGTGACAGCTATGGTGACGAAGTACGCCTGCACATTCCATCTCGAGGCTTCGCTATCGGCACGTCAGGGCGCCAGCGCGCTGCGAATCGATCAGGGTGGCAAGCCCTTTCGGATCTCTGCGCAGGCTCCGCCCAGAGACCCTGCAGCATTCCTGTCCGGATACGACAGTGTCTATTTGCCGGAGGCTTATCCATCGCCAAATGTCAGAGCTGTGGCGCCATCCGAGCCAGGGAAGTAGCGAAGCACCGCTATGCGCCTTAATCGATGGACCTTGTGGGCGATGGTCGTGACTGCCGTCATCTCGGCAGTGGTTAGCTTTACCGCGGTCGCTCTATTGCAAAAGCCTGCCGCTATGGACAATTCACATCCCGTTCGGTGGGCCTACGCAACCCCTAACGAACTGGTCGTCGAGCGCGCTGATGCTCCGGCATTGCGAATCGACAAGAGCTTCATTCAATCGAACGTGGTATGGACCCACGGCGGCGGCTACCTCGTCGCGCTTTGGCCTGCGCCGGATACCGACGACGAAGGATTCCTGCTCGTACTCGAGGCCGATACCGGTCGGCAGGAGCGGATCAATTGCTCCCGCTGCGTTGGTATCACGGCAGTGGGCGGCACTGCTGTTGTTGTCGCTGAGCGTTCCCAGTTCGGGGCGCCGCAAACTTATCGCAGGATCTCGATCGATCACCGAAACTCAGGTGCCGACACAGACCTCGGACCGACTGGCGCAGTGTCCTCCCAGCTGTTCAGTGGTCTCTCGGACTCGTTCATCGTTGTCTCGTCGCGCCCTGGCGACGGTGCCGCGACGCTGACTTCGTACGATCTGCAGACCGAGCAGGAAACCCAGCTTTTTTACGGTGATCTGGAACAAGTTTCCCCTTGGGTCACCCCGGACGGTAACGACCTAGTCGCGGTGGCATCGAACACCGACCCTGCCGAGACGGCCGACGGCTCGTGTCTGCGCCGAACTCCCGCCGTCGGTTTCGTGACTGCAAAAGGCAGGTCCATCGGGACGGCGCTGTCCCTCGATACGAGCGTCCTGGGTGAGAATGAAGAGTTCTTTGTCCAGGACATGTGGTGGGGTCGAGACGGCCGTCCGCGTATCGCGATCGGTCGTCGCGGGTGCTTGCTGCCCAACGGTGACCTCGTTTACACCCAGGTGCGCACGGAGAAGTTCTACGTATTGGAACCGGAATCCATGGTCTGGCAGGTCGATGATCTCGACGGCAGCGGCTCGGACGTTCACTGGAATCTTGCACGCCGGACTGTTCGGGAACTGGACGATGCAACATGGGTGCAGCTCGATTTGGATTCCTGCCCCCTGCATCCGTTCCAGCAGTGTGAGGTCGGGACTGTTTCGCTGATCACTGTTGGCGACATCCGGGCGGTATCGGATGGTGTGCGGTTCATCTCGGTCCGCCCTCTCTCCAAAGCGGCGAGCCCGCCGACTGCGGTGAAAGTACCGACCGAGGATTGCCGGACAACTCTTCGTTCCGGCGAGCCGGCAACTGTTGTCAACACTTCCGGTGCGCTGTCCTGTGCTGACGCTGTCCGCATCTACGTCGAGTACCAAGCGAGCCCACGCGCGACAGCAGGCAACATCAATCTGGTACAGAACGAAGAATGGCGCTGCATCAGTCCGACGGCGGGCAGCGTGGCCCGTACAGGTGTTTATGTGACGTGTGACGATCCGGGCAGCTCGCCGCGATGGTCTTTCGATATCCGCCGACCTGATTGAGAGGTCACGTTTGCCTATGTGCGAGGGTCCGGCGTGTGGGCCCGTCATCGTCGGCGGAATCTGCGACAGAGTGTGACCCTGATCTACCGGGTTCCTGCTTGCCGATGGCTGGTCGCTGAAACCAACTGCCGCGCTGGATGATTGACGTACCACCAGACGTGCGGACTGGCGAAGCCTCACCAGAGGCTTAGGCGAGGATCGGCGACAATCGGATCTCGACACAGTCGCCTCGGTCCGACCCGAGGCGGTGTGTTCCCGGTGCGAGTCCGGCGACGACACCGTCGAACTCGCGCTGAGTCGACCGGCGACGGCCCACCGGTAATGCCGGACGCTCACTCAGCCCACAGGTTCAGCGGGATGGCTTGGAGTTCCTTGACTGTCGACGAACGCGGCCCGTTCGAGTGCGTCGAGAGTCCCGGTCAGCACACCGACCGCCAGACCGCGGACGGTGCGTCCTTGCCGGGCGTACGGCTGCGCGAGGCTGTGGCCGGGTAGGCCGATCAGGGGTTGGCGGAAGCCGGGCAACTCCGGTGAGGCCGCAGTGCCCGGCCGACCCATATCCGCCCGGCACCAGTTCAGAACACGGCGCCGATTGTTTCTGCGGTGAGGATCCGCTTCGTCCATACTCCGACGTCTGCAGGGTCGGCCGTGCGGATGTGGTGGACTACCTGGGGGGTCAGCGTTCCCAACTTGAGTGTCAGAATCTC
>NZ_JBHXMY010000711.1:0-2707 GCF_042720195.1 Nocardia sp. NPDC058497
GATCTGCACACAGTCGTCGGTTCGGACCACGGGTTCGACTCGCGTGAGCGCGAGGACGAAGCGATCGATGCAACAGTCAACTGGCTGGTCGAACAGTCTGCACTCGCCTCGTGAATCCAGCGGATATGTACGGGCAGGTCCAGTTCGGAAACGATGTGATCGTTGGTGAGTACTGCGTCCTGGGCTATCCGAAGGAAGCCCGGTTGCGGGAAGCGCAATACGGGCGGCATACAACTGGCGATCCTGTCGTGCTCGGGGAGCGCACCATGCTGTTCAACCAGGTGGTGATACACGAAGGGACTACGCTCGGCACGGAGTGCCTGGTCGAGGACCGCGCACGTATCGGGTACGGGTGTGAGATCGGCGAACGAACTCGAGTCGTCCATGGTGCCTACATTTGCGACCGAGTTCGCATCGGAGTCGACGCTTGCGTGGCTGGATTCATCTGCGATGCAACAGTTATCGGTGATAGGTCGACGGTGATGGGGGACTTGGTGCACGAGTACACCCTCCCCCACCTCGGCTGGTGGGGTGTCGACGAGGCACCGCCGGTCATCGAGTCGGACTCGGTGGTGGGGTTCGGGGCTCGTGTGGTCGGCGGCGTTCGCATCGGTCCGCGCAGCTATGTCGCCGCGGGAGCAGTCGTGACCCGGGATGTACCTGCCGAACACGTCGTGACAGGAATCAACACCCAGATCCCGATCAATCGCTGGTCCGGAAAGCGGTTGGCCGCTCTGATACAGCATTGGACAAAGCCCCAGAGCGCCACCATCAGATCATGACGCCACGTACTCCGACTCCTCGGTGTCGCTGCCGGCTTCGGTCTTGGCCCGCTGAGTAGCGAGGGGAGGTTCGAACGCCAATGCCGCCAGTCTCGGAGGGAATCGCGTTCGGATGTCGGGGCGTGGGTGTGGCGTGTAAAGGGCAGGGAGGAACTCATCGATCGGGATGATCGCCTCGGCAAGGTCGGTGGACAAGGCGGTACGCAGGCCTTCGCGAGTGATTAGGTACGCGAAACTGCAGTGGCTGTAGCCAGGCCGGACGATCCCGGGGACCGAAGACAGTGTGTCGGGATCGAGGCGGTATCGGCCGAGATAGAGCAAGTCGAAGGCTTCGTCGGCGGCGTCCAGTCGGCTCAGACCTTCCCGAAGGCGACTGCCTAGCTCTGAGACGAGCAACGCGTCATCCTCCAGAACAAGGATGTACGGGCTGCTGCTGCTTTTCTCCGCGTGCCGCCAACACGCGAGATGAGCGAGGGTACAGCCGATTTCGCCGTACTTGAGAGGTCGATTCCACCAAGGGTTGTCCGAGTCGATCTGCCAATCGAACAGCGTGATGTCGAGGTCAGCGATACCGTCGCGGGCGATGTCGCGCCCGTCGATAGTGACGTCGAGGTCCGATGTGTAAATGGCCTGTGTACCGATCGGCAGTCTGCGTTCGATCCAGGCTCGTCGATCGGGTCGGCGCGGCAAGTTGACGACATACGTGGAAATGAGATTCGGGTCGATCATGACGCAGGCCTCGACGAGTACCTCCGCGGGCGGGCGAAACGTTCGGTGTTGTCGACAATCACCTTCCAATGATCGCCGTACGGTCGCGACATCAGCAGGAGAGGTTCCACGATATTTAGGTCGGCGACGTCGGT
Organism: Nocardia sp. NPDC058497; assembly: GCF_042720195.1. Taxonomy (NCBI): domain Bacteria; kingdom Bacillati; phylum Actinomycetota; class Actinomycetes; order Mycobacteriales; family Nocardiaceae; genus Nocardia; species Nocardia sp. NPDC058497. Next base: position 1,646 of record NZ_JBHXMY010000711.1, read on the forward strand.
GAGGCCGCCGACGCGCCTGGTCTCGGTGACTACGACGAAGTCGTCCTCCCCGGCGCGATCGGCGATGTAGTTGGCGTTCGTCGAACCTCGGCCGGCGTCGAGGAGGCAACGTGCGGCACCGAGAACACCGAGCGTCAGGCAACCGCCGAGGAGGAACACGGTGGTTCCTTGCACCGTGATTCGGGTGAGGACGGCGAGGTCTTCGATCAACTCGCCGCCAGGAGTCCATCGCGGCGCTAGTGCGAGATTGTCGAGGTCGGGAACCACTAGCGGATCGTCTTCGCCGAGCGGGTGAGGGTCGAAGTGGAAAGGTAGCTGCGGCAGGAACTCTCGAAACTTGGCGTTCCACGGAGGTCCGCCGATGACGACTAGGACGTCGGCATGGGTGCCGAAGTATTCCGACGGGGCAAAGTCGCGCACTACGACGTGGGGTGCCAACTGCGCGAGACGGGTGCGCACGAAGATCAGTGTGTCGAGATCGGCGAACTTCGCGTACCGCAGGTAGTTCCGATCGTGCGGGGACGCGTAGTCGGGTCGTTCGTCAGGCGGTATCTCCGAGCACACGATATCGACACCGCTGCCCCGATCCAGACCCCAGAATCTGTTCGTCGACTCCTTCGCCGTAGGCGAGTTCGCACCACGGGCCGACCGCTCGGACGTGTGCTCGGGCGGGTCCATGAAGGACGGCGGGCCCGTGAGTAGCAGGTAGGTGAGGGTCTCCAATGCGTGATCGGAACGTCGACGCACCGTCTTGACCGCGCATTTCAACTGTTGGGCCAAGGACTCTTGCCGGTCGGTCAGCGTCGAGTACCTATGGTCGGGCCGCAGGTTGAAATCGACCTCGACATAGACGCGCTCGCTATCGGACAGCTGCTCGATCGTCCGACGGAGAACCCTCGCAAGGCATTCGACATGGGCCGCCGACCCGGGGTCGAACTCATAGCCGCGAGATAGATAGGCCTGCACTGGATCGTCGATCGCGGTAAGGAGTGTCGTTGGGCGCGCCAGTCCATGTCCTCGACGCAGCCGTTTGAGGCTGTCCTTAACCTGGTCAGCCGGCGC
>NZ_JBHXMY010000712.1:0-2673 GCF_042720195.1 Nocardia sp. NPDC058497
AACCGCCCCCGCTCTCACCCGATTTGTATTTCGGTCTCGTGGGATGGGATTTGTTTATCAGAGACAGCGAATCGGGCAAGCTGTCGAAATTCTCGCCGCGGCTCATGCTGTCGGACCTGATGGTGCACCAGCAGGACATCCGGCGGCCACTGCGGCGCCCGCGCACCATTCCCGCCGATCGCCTGATCGCGGTCCTGTCCTATCCGGACCCGTTCGCCTCCCCGGGCAAGCGGACCAGGGGCCTGCGGTTCGTTGCCACCGATATCGGATGGTCCTGGGGCGACGGCCCGGAAGTCCGCGGCCCCGGCGAGGCCATCGCCCTCGCTGTCGTCGGCCGCACCGTCGTCCTCGACGAACTCACCGGCGGTGGCGTTCCCGAACTCCGCCGCCGCTGCGCCTGAGCGCAGTGACACGGGCCTCACCCACCCGGACCGGTGGCGGGATCGGCGGCGCAGACCTACTAGTCTGATCATGTGAGTCTTGTGCTGTTGCCCGCTGTCGATGTCGCCAATGGTGAGGCCGTGCGCCTCGTGCAGGGGGAGGCCGGTAGCGAAACCAGCTACGGGTCGCCACGGGACGCGGCGCTGGCATGGCAGCAGGCCGGTGCCGAGTGGGTGCATCTGGTCGACCTGGACGCGGCGTTCGGCAAGGGCAGCAATCGGGAGCTGATCGCCCAGGTCGTCGGTGAGCTCGATGTCAAGGTCGAGCTGTCCGGCGGTATCCGCGACGACGACTCGCTGAAGGCGGCGCTGGCCACCGGGTGCGCGCGGGTCAATATCGGTACCGCGGCGATCGAGAACCCGCAGTGGTGCGCGCGGGTGCTCGGTGAGTACGGCGACCGGATCGCGGTCGGGCTCGATGTCAAACAGATCGACGGGGAATGGCGGCTGCGTGGCCGCGGCTGGGTGACCGACGGCGGCGACCTGTGGGAGGTGCTCGAGCGCCTCGAGCGCGACGGGTGCGCGCGCTATGTCGTCACCGACGTCTCCAAGGACGGCACGCTGACCGGCCCCAACCTCGAGCTGCTGAGTGAGGTCGCCAACGCCGCCGAGGCACCGGTGGTCGCCTCCGGCGGTATCTCGGTGCTCGACGACCTCGTCGCCATCGCGGGCCTGGCCGAGGACGGCGTGGAGGGCGCGATCATCGGCAAGGCACTGTACGCGGGCCGGTTCACCCTGCCCGAGGCACTGGCCGCGGTGCGCTGATCCCCACGATGACCGCCGTACCGAGCACCACCGAACTGACCGACCTGCTGGCCGTCGCCACCCAGGTACTGGACGGGGTCGTCCCGCGCTTCGTCGAGGGGATCGGTGCGCCGAGCGCGGTCACCAAGGGCCGCAACGACTTCGCCACCGAACTCGACCTCGAGCTGGAACGCACCATCACCGCCGAACTGCAGCAGCGCACCGGTATCGCGGTGCACGGCGAGGAATTCGGCGGCCCCGCGCTCACCTCGGGCACGGCCTGGGTGCTCGACCCGATCGACGGCACCTTCAACTACTCCTCCGGCCACCCGATGTCGGGCACGCTGCTCGCGCTGCTGCACGAGGGCGAACCGGTGATCGGCCTGACCTGGCTGCCGCTGCTCGGCCACCGCTATTCCGCGGTCGCGGGCGGTCCGCTGCTCGTCGACGGCATCGCGATGCCGCCGCTGGAAACCGGCAAGCTCGCAGACTCGATGATCGGGTTCGGCGCGTTCAACCTCGACTCGGCGGGACGCATCCCCGGCCAGTTCCGGTTCGACCTGCTCGGCGCGCTGAGCAGGCTGTCCTCACGGGTGCGGATGCACGGCTCCACCGGCATCGACCTCGCGTTCACGGCCTCCGGCGTGCTCGGCGGCGCGGTCGTGTTCGGGCACCATCCGTGGGACAACGCGGCCGGTGTCGCGCTGGTGCGGGCCGCGGGCGGCGTGGTCACCGATCTGGCGGGCGCGCCGTGGACGATCACCTCCGGTTCGGTGCTGGCCGCCGCGCCCGGGGTGCACGAAGAACTCCTTGACATGATCTGCACGGTCAGCGAAGAAGAACGAGGGTGAACACCATGACACCGCGCACCGAGGAACGGCCGGATACGGCGGCGCCGAGCACCTTGGCCGTCCGCGTGATCCCGTGCCTGGATGTCGACGCGGGCCGGGTGGTCAAGGGCGTCAAGTTCCAGAACCTGCGCGACGCGGGCGACCCGGTCGAGCTGGCCGCCACCTACGACGCGCAGGGCGCCGACGAACTGACCTTCCTCGACGTCACCGCCTCCACCGGCGATCGTGGCACCATGCTCGACGTGGTGACCCGCACCGCCGAGCAGATCTTCATCCCGCTGACCGTCGGCGGCGGCGTGCGCACCGTCTCCGACGTCGACCGGCTGCTGCGCGCGGGCGCGGACAAGGTGTCGGTGAACACCGCCGCCATCGCCCGCCCCGAGGTGCTGTTCGAGATGTCGCAGCGCTTCGGCGCCCAGTGCATCGTGCTCTCGGTCGACGCGCGCACCGTGCCCGACGGTCAGCCCGACACCCCGTCCGGCTGGGAGGTCACCACCCACGGCGGCAAGCGCGGCACCGGCATCGACGCCGTCGACTGGGCCATCCGCGGCGCCGAACTCGGCGTCGGCGAGATCCTGCTGAACTCGATGGACGCCGACGGCCCCAAGGTCGGCGTCGACCTGCCGATGATCGCCGCG
>NZ_JBHXMY010000713.1:0-2671 GCF_042720195.1 Nocardia sp. NPDC058497
GTGCAGGAGACCTTCACCCGCGCCTGGCGCTCCTACGATTCGTTCGAGGGCCGCGCGAGCCTGCGCTCGTGGCTGTACAAGATCGCCACCAATATCTGTCTGGACATGCTCGACCGTCCGCAGAGCCGGGCAAGGCCGATGGATCTCAACGGACCGGGCCGCCCGGATTCGCCGCTGCCCGCCCCGCAGCCCGATTACGTGTGGATCGAGCCGATCCCGAACGCGCTCGCCTTCGGCGCCGACCCGGCCGAGCACGCCTCGACCAAAGACACGCTGCGCCTTGCCTTCGTCGCCGCCTGCCAGCATCTGCCCGCCACCCAGCGCGCGATCCTGATCATGCGCGAGGTGCTGCGTTTCTCCGCCGGCGAGACCGCCGAGGCGCTGATGATGTCGCCTGCGTCGGTGAACAGCGCGCTGCAACGGGCCCGCGCCACCATGTCCAAGGTGCAGCCGACCGTCACCGACGGGTTCGACGAGGGCGATCCCGAACAGCGCAAGCTGGTCGACGATTTCGTGAAGGCCTTCGAGGCCTACGACATGGACGCGCTCACCACGCTGCTCAAAGCCGATGTGGCGCTGTCGATGCCGCCCTTCGATCTCTGGATCTCCGGGCCGGAGAACGTGGCCGCGTTCATGCTCAGCACCGGCAGTGCGTGCCGCGATTCGCGCATGGTGCCGCTGGAAGGCGCCAACGGGCTGCCCGCCTTCGGTCACTACAAGCCCAGCGGCGAGCCCGGCGTGTGGGTGCCGTGGTCGATCACCGTGCTCGAGCTCGATGGCGACACCATCTCGGGCCTGAACTTCTTCCTCGACACCGAGAAGTTGTTCCCGCTCTTCGGGCTCGCGCCGGAGTGGCGCGAAGCCGTCTGAGCGGGAACATCTTTCAGAGCAGGCGGCGCTTGTACAGCTTGCCGTTGGGGTCACGGGGCAGCTCCGCACGGTATTCCACCGTGCGGGGCAGCTTGTACTTGGCGAGCTGACCGGCCGCGAACTCGAGGATCTCGGCGGTGAGCTCGTCGTCGCCCGCGGTGCCGTCGACCGGCTGCACGAACGCCTTGACCTGCTGACCCCAATCCGGATCGGGCACACCGAGAACCGCCACGTCGGCCACCTTCGGGTGGCTCATCAGCACGCCCTCGATCTCGGCCGGGTAGATGTTCACGCCGCCGGACAGGATCAGGTCGGAGCGGCGGTCACAGAGGAACAGGTAGCCGTCGGAGTCGAGGTAGCCGATGTCGCCGACGGTGAACAGGTCACCGACGCGCGACTCCTCGGTCTTCTCCTTGGCGTGGTGGTACTCGAAGCTGGAGGCGCCCATCTTCATGTAGACCATGCCCTCTTTGCCCGCGGGCAATTCGGAACCGTCGGCCTCGTCGAGGATCTTGATGACCGACCACGGCCACGCCTTGCCGACCGAACCGGGCTTGGCCAGCCACTCGGTCCCGTTGATCACCGTGCCGCCACCCTCGGTGGCGGCGTAGTACTCGGTGACGACCGGACCCCACCAGTCGAGCATCCGCCGCTTGGTCTGCTGCGGGCACGGCGCCGCGCCGTGCACCATGCTGCGCAGCGAGGACACGTCGTAGCGGGCGCGCACGTCCTCGGGCAGGGCGAGCAGGCGGTGGAACTGGGTGGGCACCATGTGGCTGTGGGTCACCTTGTGGCGCTCGATCAGCGCGAGCATGTCCTCGGGATCCCACTTGTCCATGAGCACCAGCTTGTGGCCCATCTGGATCGAGATCGTCGAGAAGTTCAGCACGGCCGTGTGATAGAGCGGCGAGCCGCAGATGTGCACGTGGTCGTCATAGGGCGCGAGCTCGAACAGGGCGAAGAAGGCCTTGTTCGGCGCGGGGACCTGATCGGGATCGGCGCCGGTCAGCGGGCGGCGAACACCCTTGGGGCGCCCCGTGGTTCCCGAGGTGTAGAGCATCGGCGCGCCGACCGAACGCTCGTCCGGGCGGCCGGTGTCGGCGGCGCCGAGCCAGGAGAGCGGGCGGAAGCCGTCGATGGTGCCCGCCGAGAAGCGGGCTTCGACGGGCAGTTCGGCCAGGTCGGCGGCCTCGGCGGCGGTGGCGGCGAACCGCTCGCTGGCCAGGAAGGCCGAGGCGTCGCTGTCGCCGAGGATGTAGGCGATCTCGGGCGCGGTGAGGTGCCAGTTCACCGCGACGATATACAGGCCCGCCTGATACGCGGCGAAGTACGCGGCGATCGCCTCCACACCGTTGTGCAGCATGCTGACGACCACGTCGCCGGTGCGCAATCCGATGCCGCGTAGTCCGTTGGCGTAGCGGTTGGCGAGGGTGGCCAATTCTCGATAGGTGATCTCCCTGCCGTCCGGGTCGACGACGGCGATCCGCTCGGGATCGGCCGCGGCGATATTCCACAGTCCGAGGACTTCCGTTGTCTGCTGGCTGCTCACCCCATCGAATTTAGAACGTGTTCTAACTCGATACAAGGGTTTGGAGACGGCGCATCTGATCGGCGTCCGAAACCGAGATCAGCATCATCGTCACCCCGGCGTCCTCCCATTCCTTCAACCGCGAGCGCACGTGCGCCTCATCGCCGAAGATGGCGGTGTCGGTGATCAGCTCGTCGGGCACCCCCCCGGCGGGCGGGGCGGGGCTCGTATACAAAAATACGAGACCACGAGAACGGAAAACAAATCGGATAG
>NZ_JBHXMY010000714.1:0-2666 GCF_042720195.1 Nocardia sp. NPDC058497
TCGGGTCCGCGTCGACGGCGCATTCCCGGCCCAGCTGGGGACCGGCCGGACTCGGCGTAACAACACCATTCGAGTCGGCCAGGACAGAGCGACGGGTAGATCCCCACCACCCGTCGCACGCCGGTGACTACTGGTTCGCGCCGATGATCCCGCCGATCACCGCCCCGATCACACAGCCGGGAATGGCGCTGACGAACAGGAAGATCAACCCGATCAGCGCGCCGACGACGCAGCCGATCGCGATGCCGGCGACGATATTGCCGGTCTGGTCGATGTTCTGTAGCGCCACCGGATTGGGCGCGGGCGCGCCGACCGGGGTGAGGGTGAGCGTCGTCGCCGCGGCGTCGACCTCGGGGATCACCCGCACCGCGGGCCCGGCCACGGTCTGCACTGTCGTCGGGATGAAGCCGACCCGGCTCCCGTCGGGCGCCAGCACGGCGACCCCGGCGTCGGGCGTGAGCTCGAACGTGCCCGCCGCCAGCGCCACGGTCGCCGCTGACCCGTCCGGGGCGACCGCCGCGGTATAGGTGACGGCGCCGTCGACACCGGCCACCGCGGGGCCTGCGACGGGGGCGCCGTGCGCGGTGGCCGCGGTGATGCCGGTCGCTGCCACGGTGAGCACACCGGCAGCCAGCAACTGCTTGAACTTCATGGGATTTCCCTCCGACTTGCCGACCCGACCTGCCCCGGGATCAGCGTGATACCCACTCATGATGCGCCATAGCCATGTCACATAACACCAGATCGACCGAATCCGGATCGTTGTGCGGCACAGCCGGATTCGCAACCCATGGGCAAACCGATCGGTCTCCCCCGAACCACCCATCGACATTGACGACCCACTCAGCGGGACAAACGCGAAATAACACCAACCTAACGCTCGCTAGGTCACATACTCCGTGGCGGAAGGTGTGCGATCTACATCACACCGAAGCGCACGCATTCCACTCCATTTCGAACGAAGTTCCCGAACAACGGAGCGTGGCAATGTCCACCATTCCTCAAGATCCACCTACGTCAGAAGGCCCCGACCTCGACAAGGCCAACGACACCGGACGACTCGACGGCGCATCCCGCTCCCGGATCGTCACCGTCCTGGCGGTCATCGTCATGTTCACCGAGATCGCCCCGATGCTGTACACGATCGTCTCGGCGGCACTACAGAAGATCGCCCCGACCTTCCCCGGCGTCGGCGCGAACATCAACTGGGCCATCATCGTTTTCGGCCTGATCGGCGCGGCGGCGTCCCCACTCATCGGCAAGATGAGCGATGTCTGGGGCAAGAAGCGGATGTTCCTCATCTGCGGCGTGCTGTTCGTGATCGGCTGCGTGCTCTCCGCGACCACCTCGAACTGGGGCATCTTCCTGCTCGGCCGCTGTCTGCAAGCCACGGCCATCGCGACCGCGGTCATCGCCTACGGGCTGATCCGGGACCTGATGCCACGCAAGTACGTCCCACTCGGCCTCGGCATCACCGCGACCGGCCTCGGCGTGTCCGCCATCGCCGGTCCGCTGCTCGGCGGCTTCCTCGTCGACAACTACAGCTGGCGCGCGATCTTCTGGTGCCTGGCCGCGTTCACCCTGGTGATGCTGCCGCTGGTGTACTTCGTGGTGCCGGAGTCCAAGCTGCGGGTGCGCGAGCGGATCGACATCGTCGGCGCCGTGCTGCTCTCCGGTGGCGCCGCGCTGATCCTGATCTACGTCGACAAGGGCCACGACTGGGGATGGGCCAAGCCGACCACCCTGGCCTGGGTGATCACCGGCGTCGTCCTGCTGATCCTGTTCGTGCTGGTGGAAACCCGTGTCGCACAGCCGATCATGGATATGAAGCTGCTGTTCCACCCGCGCGTCGCGCTGGTGCTGGCCGGCGCGCTGTTCGCCTCGTTGCAGATCGGCGTCGTCTCCTACGCCATCGCCTACATGTCGCAAACCCCCGACGAGGCAACCGTGGCAGCGGGCGCGCAACAGGGCATTCTCGCCAAGGTGCAGGCCGCGACCGGTCAGCCACTGCCCGCCGAAGCCGTCCAGGTGACACTCGACCCGGGCTACACCTACGGCAGCGGCTATACCCTGCTGGAGTTCGCGCTGCGCATCGCCCTGCTCGGCGCCGTGGTCACCATGGTCTGTGGCGCGCTCGCCGGCGTGATCGCGCGCCGGGTCGGCGCCAGGATCCCGCTCGTCGTCGCCCTGGCGATCTTCGTCGGCTCGGCCGTGGCCTTCGCCGTGCTCCCGCACACCAGCACGGTGTTCCTGCTCGTGAACGCCGTGTTCAGCATCGGTTTCGGCTTCTACTACGCGGCCATGCCGATTCTCATGGTGGAGGCCGTCCCGCAGGAGCAGCAGGGCATCAGCCTGGGCATGCTCGGCGTCATGCAGTCGATGGGCGTGGCCGTCGGCCTGGCGATCGTCACGGCGTTCCTGCACGCCAACGGCATGACCGCGCTGGTCAGCGTCGGCGGACAGGCACAACCACCGGCGCCGATTCCGGACATCTTCGGCGATCGCGGCTACGAGCTGGGCTTCTGGGTCTGCGGCGCCGCGGCGGCGGTGGCCCTGGTCCTCGCCGTGGTCATGCGGCACGGCCGCACGCCCGCCACCGGCGGCACCGCGCACTGAGCCCCCTGGACGCGCCGCGGATCACCCGCCCCGCCGCGGGGTGGGGGGTT
>NZ_JBHXMY010000715.1:0-2665 GCF_042720195.1 Nocardia sp. NPDC058497
TATCAAATTGGCGGGCCCCGGTGCGATCCGGCTCGCCGAGCTCGACACCTCCTGCTTCCTCGGCAACAGCCCCGGCGCCGCCTCCCTCACCGGATTCACCACCGACGGAACCGAAGTCGAATTGCTGCCGCGCACCGACCTGCTGCCCGACACCCGGCACCGGTTCGCCCTCACGCCCGCGGCCGCCTCCGTCGAGGAGGTCCGGCTCGACATCTACCCCGACGGCGGGCTCGCCCGGCTCCGGCTGTACGGGGAGCTGGGCGGATGAGCGAGGTCCGCGACTTCGTCGGCTACGGGCCGACGCCGCCGGACCCGCGGTGGCCCGGCGACGCGCGCATCGCCGTGCAGTTCGTGCTGAATTACGAAGAGGGCGGGGAGAACAACGTCCTCGACGGTTCGCCGCACTCGGAGACGTTCCTGTCCGAGGTGACTCCGGCCGAGGCCTTCCCGAACCGGCATATGAGCATGGAATCGATGTACGAATACGGTTCCCGGGCCGGCCTGTGGCGGGTGTTGCGCGCCTTCGAGCGGCGCGACCTCCCGCTCACCATCTTCGCGGTGGCGCGGGCGATGCAGCGCAATCCCGAAGCGGTGGCGGCCTTTCGGGAACTCGGCCACGAGATCGCCTGCCACGGCTTGCGGTGGAAGTCGTATCAGCTCGTCGACCGCGACACCGAACGCGCCGACATGGCCGAAGCCGTGCGCATCCTCACCGAGCTGACCGGCGCGGCCCCGCTCGGCTGGTACACCGGGCGCGACTCCCCGAACACCCGCGAGCTCGTGGTCGAGCACGGCGGCTTCGTCTACGACTCCGACTCCTACGCCGACGACCTCCCGTACTGGACCGAGATCGACGGCCACGACCACCTGGTCGTCCCCTACACCCTCGACACCAACGACATGCGCTTCGCCACCCCGGCCGGGTTCCCCAGCGGCGAACAGTTCTTCGCGCATCTGCGCGACGCCTTCGACGTGCTGTATCGCGAAGGGGCCGAAGGCAGTCCGAAGATGCTCTCGGTCGGCCTGCACTGCCGCCTCGCGGGCCGCCCGGCGCGCACCGCGGCGCTGGAACGCTTCCTCGACCATGTACAGACCCACGACGGAGTGTGGATCGCCCGGCGGATCGACATCGCCGAGCACTGGCGCGCGGTGCATCCACCGACGGCGTGGACTGAGTCATAGACCTCCCGCTTCGAGGTCCGGACGGCCGCGCCGATTGGGAGATTCACCAAAGTCCTTGTATCGGACCTCGCCCATGCATAACCTCCGGTGCACCCCAAGGTCGAATACCCCGAAGACAGGCCGTGGGGGTGCACTGCGGAAGGACTCCCATGAACCTACGTCAACGCGGACAGGTCTGGCGAAGCGTGGTCACGGCGGTTGCCGTTGCCGCGCTGTGGGGCACGTACGCTGTCGAGATCGGAACTGCGAAGGCGGCCCCCGGTTTCCAGGAGGTCATGCTCGTCGGCAACAACTGGGCGGGCACCGCGGATGTGATTCGCTCGACCGGTGACTTCGGCAAGATCGGGCGAATCAATCTGATTCCGGACAAAAGCGAACGGCTCCAGGAGATTTACCTCGATCCGGTGCGGCTCGCCTTCTTCCTCGGTATCCGCGAGACGGTCGGCGAGGGGCACGATCAGTATGTCGATGACATGTACACCACCCAGGATGGTTCCGAGATCGTCGTGTCGCGGCCGAGTTTCGCCGACGTGGCATCCATCGATACCGCGACCGGAAAACTGAAGTGGCGGTTCAAAGTCTCGGGTCAGCGCGCTGATCATATGGCCGTGTCGCCCGACGGCAAGCGGGTGGCGGTGTCCGCCTCGACCAGCAACACCGTGCACGTGCTCGACATCGAGACCGGCCGGGAGCTGGGCAAGTTCACCACCGGGGACAAGCCGCACGAGAATGTCTTCACCAACGACGGCAAGATCTGGAACATGGCCATCGGCGAGGTGAACACCCCGCTCGACAGCCCGCTACTGGACTTCACCAAGGGCGACCGCAAGATCACCGTGGTCGATGCCGACACCTATCGGCCGGTGCGCGTCATCGACATGCGTTCGCGCCTGGACGCGTTCGGTCGCGAAGACCTCTCGGACTCGGTCCGGCCGGTGGCGTTCAGCCCCGACGAATCCAGGTTCTACTTCCAGGTCTCGTTCTTCAACGGATTCGTCGAGTACGACATCGCGAGCGACAAAATTCTGCGGGTCAGGGAACTGCCGAAGAACCCAGGTACCAGCGACGAACGGATCGGTTACGTCAACGACTCACGCCACCACGGCATGTCCATACAGCCCACCGGCGGCAAACTGTGCATCGCGGGCACGATGGACGACTACGCCACCATCGTCGACCTGACCACCCTGCAGCCGGGCCCGCTCGTTCCGGCGGGCAAGCCCTACTGGGCCACCGTCAGCGGCGACGGCAAGGCTTGCGTCATTTCCGAGAGCGCCGACGATGTGGTGACCGCCATCGACTTCACCACCGGAAACAAGATCACCTCGATCCCGGTCGGCGACCATCCGCAACGCGTCCGCATCGGCACCTTGCCCGCCGGCTGGCAGAGCCCGGCCTGACTCTGTTTCCGGCTCTTGCTAGAGCCTGATGACCTCCAAGTCCGGCATCGGGGTGTAATCGTAGGAGGCGGAAATCCCAGGTT
>NZ_JBHXMY010000716.1:0-2660 GCF_042720195.1 Nocardia sp. NPDC058497
CGGGAGCGACAGATTTATTTAAGAGACAGGGTTGTAGCGCGTGGTGGCACGCGCGTTGGGGCCCGCGGGGGGGGCGTCGCCCGCCATCTTCTCCATCTGAGCGGTGTGCATCTTGTGGCGACGCTCGGCCTCGGCGTAACGGCCTTCCCACTCCTCGCGGACCTTGTCCGAACCCTCGAGCCATTCGTTGGTCTCGGGATCGAAGCCCTCGGGGAAGATGTAGTTGCCCGCATCGTCGTAGCTGTCGGCCATGCCGTACTTCGACGGGTCGAACTCGGCGTGGTAGTCCTCGTTCGCCTGCTTCAGCGACAGCGAGATCCGGCGACGCTCCAGGTCGATGTCGATGACCTTGACCATCGCGTCGTCGCCGACGGCGACAACCTGGTCCGGGACCTCGACGTGGCGCTCGGCCAGCTCGGAGATGTGCACCAGGCCCTCGATGCCCTCTTCGACGCGCACGAACGCACCGAACGGAACCAGCTTGGTGACCTTGCCCGGCACAATCTGACCGATCGCGTGGGTGCGGGCGAACTGACGCCACGGGTCTTCCTGGGTGGCCTTGAGCGACAGGGAGACGCGCTCGCGGTCCAGGTCGACGTCGAGAACCTCGACGGTGACCTCGTTGCCGACCTCGACGACCTCGGACGGGTGGTCGATGTGCTTCCAGGACAGCTCGGAGACGTGCACCAGGCCGTCGACGCCACCCAGGTCCACGAAGGCACCGAAGTTGACGATCGAGGAGTCCACACCCTTGCGGACCTGGCCCTTCTGCAGCTGGTGCAGGAACTCGGAGCGAACCTCGGACTGGGTCTGCTCGAGCCAGGCGCGACGCGACAGGACCACGTTGTTGCGGTTCTTGTCGAGCTCGATGATCTTGGCCTCGATCTCCTTGCCGACGTACGGCTGGAGGTCGCGGACACGACGCATCTCGACGAGCGAGGCGGGCAGGAAGCCACGGAGGCCGATGTCGAGGATCAGGCCGCCCTTGACGACCTCGATGACGGTGCCCTTGACGGCCTCGTCCTTCTCCTTGAGCTCCTCGATCGTGCCCCACGCGCGCTCGTACTGCGCCCGCTTCTTCGACAGGATCAGGCGGCCTTCCTTGTCCTCCTTGGTGAGAACCAGGGCCTCGACCGCGTCGCCCACGGAAACGACCTCGTTGGGGTCGACGTCGTGCTTGATGGAGAGTTCGCGGGAGGGGATGACGCCTTCGGTCTTGTAACCGATGTCGAGCAGGACCTCGTCACGATCGACCTTGACAATGGTTCCCTCGACGATGTCGCCATCGTTGAAGTACTTGATCGTGGCGTCGATGGCGGCGAGGAAGTCCTCGGCGGAGCCGATGTCGTTGACGGCTACCTGCGGCGAGGTGACGGTGGTGGGCATATGTGGATTTGCTCCGGACGGATTGTGGTCGGTTGCGGACATTGGAACTTTCGGTACGCTGCGAGATCACCGCGACGAGGCGACGAAGGATACTGAGAAAGTATCGCACGGACCGCCGCACTTGCTGCTGATCAAACTCAGCACGGGCGACTCCGTCATCGGATACCGTACGCATTCAACCCCGGCGCACAGTATTCCTCGAAAGACACTCGCGTGCCTCAGCGTACGCGACCCGAGTCCAGCCGGGCAAACCACCCCCCGCGCCACGCCGATACCCTGTTCGCCGTGTCCGATGACGAACGCCACGCGCAGGCCAACGCGCTGCTGGGAACCACAGCGACCACCCGAACCAAGATCGGTTCCGCGGCCAGCGAGCGCGCGAGCAGGCGCTGGTGGGACGCCGATGCCGACCAGTACCACCAGACCCACGCCGACTTCCTCGGCGTCGACTCCCCCGGCGGCGAGTTCGTGTGGTGCCCCGAGGGCCTGCACGAGGGCGATATGGGTTTCCTCGGCGAGGTGTCCGGCAAGTCCGTGCTGGAGATCGGCTGCGGTTCCGCGCCGTGTTCGCGATGGCTGGCCGGTCAGGGCGCGCATCCGGTCGGCCTCGACGTGTCGATGGGCATGCTCGAGCGCGGGGTGGCCGCGATGGAGCAGGGCGGGCCGAGGGTGCCGCTGGTCCAGGCGGGCGCGGAGGCGCTGCCGTTCGCCGACGAGTCCTTCGACCTGGCCTGTTCGGCCTTCGGCGGCGTGCCGTTCGTCGCCGATTCGGCGCTGGTGATGCGCGAGGTCGCCCGGGTGCTGCGGCCGGGCGGGCGCTGGGTGTTCTCGGTGAACCACCCGATGCGCTGGATCTTCCCCGACGATCCGGGCGCCGACGGCCTCGTCGCGCGGATCCCCTATTTCGATCGCACGCCCTATGTAGAGGTCGACGGCGACGGCGTGCCCACCTATGTCGAGCACCACCGCACGATCGGCGACCGGGTCCGCGAGATCGTCGGCGCCGGCCTGACCCTGCTCGACATCGTCGAACCCGACTGGCCGGAGTGGCTGGACCGGGAATGGGGTCAGTGGTCGCCGTTGCGCGGGGAGATCTTCCCCGGTACCGCCATCTTCGTCACCGAGAAGCCGGGCGCCTAGAACTCGGGCAGGGCCGCGAAGGCGGGGTCGACCCGCACGTTGGGCACGGTTTCGGCGATCCAGCGGCGGGCCCTGGTCAGGGCGTGGTCGGGGAACACGGCGTCGAAACGGACGTCGTCGGACAGTAGATAGGG
>NZ_JBHXMY010000717.1:0-1798 GCF_042720195.1 Nocardia sp. NPDC058497
CCCGGAAGGCGCGCCAGCGCTCTGCGAAGACCGGCTTGCCCGCCGATGGGCCCGGGCGGGGTTAGACCCCGGGCCGCGGGGGGGGGGGGGGCGGACCCCGACGCCGGGCGCGGGCGCCGGCCCCCGCGGCCGCCGCCTCGGGTGGGGGAGCAGCTGGCCGATCCGGCCGCACAACTATTCGGTGTTCGGCTCGGGGTGGCCGATCGGCGACGAATCGAGGTGAAATGAGCACTCTCGCAGCACAGTTGGACCAGTTGCGCGGCGCAGCGCCCGCGACAAGGCACAATGCCCGCACCATCGCCGCGCTGACGGCGAATCCGGGTTGTGCCCGGCGCGCCCTGCTCGACGCGGCCGCGGTGGACAAGACCGTGATCGCCCAATCGCTCGGTTTCCCACCGCAGTTCGGTCAGTCCCAGTTCGCCATCACCCGCGGCAATGCCTTCGAATCGATGGTGAAGGCCAACGGCTGCGCCGAACTGCTGGCCCTGCTGCGCGACACCCTCGGCCTGACGATCCCCGAAGTCGCCTATCACGACCTGAATTCGGTCGGCGAGAACACCGGCAACGCGGTGCGTTATCAGCGCACCCGGCAGCTGCTGAAGTCGGCGATCGCCGCGGGCGACGGCACCCTGTTCGACCACCCGATGCTGCGCCTCGACATCGCCGGCGCGACCGCCTATCTGGAACCGGATGTGGTCGCCGTGCAGCTCGACGGCAAGTTCCATGTGGTCGAGATCAAGGCCTTCCCGGTGATCGACGGACAGGCCGACCCGGCGCAGGTCGCGGCCGCGGCGCGCCAGTCCGCGGTGTATGTGATCGCACTGCGCGAGTTGATGTCCGAGATCGGTGAGTCACCGGAGCTGGTGTCGCACAACACGATCCTGGTGTGCGCGAAGGACTTCACCAACCGGCCGACCGCCACCCTGGTCGACCTGCGCAAGCAGCTCGCCGTCGTCTCCCGGCAGCTGGCCAGGCTCACCGCCATCCCCGAGTTGCTCGAGCAGCTCCCGCCCGAGGCCACCTTCGCGCCGGGCGAGGATCTGGAGAAGACGATCGCCGCCATCCCGTCCCGGTACGCGCCGGAGTGCATGTCGAGCTGCGAGCTCGCCTTCGCCTGCCGCGACGAGGCCAGGACCTGCGGTTCGGTGGACGCGCTCGGCCGCGGCGTGTGCGACGAGGTCGGCGGCATCGAGAACATCCACACGGTGCTCGGCCTGGCCGACGGAACCCTGGAGCCGGGGCCCGAGCATGCCGACATCACCGCCATGCTGCGCACCGCGCACCGGTTGCGGCTGGAGATCGCGGGATGAGTGTGCTGTCGGCCCTCGCCAAGGCCGAGGCCGTCCGGGCGGGTCGCGCGCAGCCCACCGCGGCGGTGCGGCATCTGCATCTCGCCGATCGGCCGCTGGTCGCGGTGCCGCTGCGGCTGGCGGGCGAGGCGGCGGCGCCGCTGGCGATCATGATCGGCACCTCGCCCGGTGACCAGAATGTGCTGATCGTGCCGCAGCCGCGCGACCGGGTGCTGCGGTTGCGGTTCATCGAGCAGCTGGCCGATGTCGTGCTGCCCTATCTCTCGTCGTTCCTGGCCGACACCGAAGAACTCACCAGCAAGGCGGGCGAGACCTACACCCGCTGCCTGGACGCACCCCAGCTGTGGACACCGAACCAGGGCGGGGTGAATTTCCTGAAACTGCTGGGCCGCGCGGTGCGTTTTCACCGCACCCACGGCGTCAACCCGGTGCCGGGATAGATTACGCTGCGAGGGCGGTGGCGGTCGGGGTTGGGGGGTCGCGCCGCC
>NZ_JBHXMY010000717.1:1808-2654 GCF_042720195.1 Nocardia sp. NPDC058497
TATCTCCCGGGTGCGTGCTCTCCCCCCCCCCCCCCCGCGGCCACCCCGGGGGGCTCTAACCGTTCCCGCTGCTCGGTCGCTGGCTGACGTGGTTCGGCGATCGCGCCGAACATCCCGGCTCCGCGGTGCTGCCCGCGATGACCTCGGTGCTGTCGACGCACTGGGCCTCGGGCCAATCCTCCCTGGAGGACGGCAATCTCGCCGCCCTGCTCGGCTGGATCGACCCGCCACGCGGACTCACCGGCGCCGAAGCCGCCGCCATCGCCGAAGACCCGCTGCAATCACCACCCGCGGGCCCGGCCACCGATCCCGGCTTCGACAACGAAGAGCTCGCCCCGTTGATCGCCGTATACAACGCCGCCGCGGACGACACCGCGAGATCCGTTGCCGCCGAACGGCTCGAGCGGTCCCTGCGCGGCCAGCTCGAACCCACCTGGCAGCTGATGTGGCGGGCGATCGAGCTGCTGGGCGCCTTGCCGCCGGGCGCCAGCGTCGAGAACCGGTGGACCGACGACCGCGGCGCGTTCTCCTACTTCGCGGCCGAGGTGGCGGAGGGAACGCCGCAGGCCCGCCGCGATCCCGCCGTCCGCGCGGTGCGCAGGCTGCTGGAGCGCGAACGGGCGCTGGAGGCGTTGCAGGCGCAGTGCGCGTTCGACGATCCGCTGCTCATGCTCGAACACCGGGTCACCGGAGCGGCCTTCCGCGGGACGGTCGTGCACAGCGAACCGGACCGCGTCGACCGGTCGGGCGCGCGCCCGTCACTCGGCCCCCCCAACCACAAAAGCTCCACCCACCCGATGATCGCGGTCGTCGGCGTGGTCCAGTGCTGCGGCGGTAGCCCGCAGC
>NZ_JBHXMY010000718.1:0-2085 GCF_042720195.1 Nocardia sp. NPDC058497
GTGTATAAGAGACAGGCTCTCGGGTGTGTGCGATCGGCTGACCGGGGTGCTGGCGGGCGAGCCGTCGGACGAGGTACCGCGGCTGTCGCGGCGCGAACTCGACGTGCTCGCGCAGATCGCGCTCGGTTGCACGAATCAGGAAGCGGCGCTTCGCCTGTCGCTCGGCGCCGAAACCGTCAAGAGCTACCTGCGGCAGGCGATGAGCAAGCTCGACGCGCGAACCCGGCACGAGGCCGTGGCGCTGGCACGGCGTCATCGCCTGCTGCCCTGATGTGGAATTCGTCACGCTCTCGAGCGGATTTCCGTCGCCCTGAGCACCCGCGCGCGAGCTCGACGATCCGGCTGCCGCTCGTTTCACACCTCGCTCACGCTCGGCGCGCCGGGTGCCATGGACGCCGAATCACCAAGGGGCGCACGGCCTGTACAGGGCACATGGGCACGGTGACCGGTCGGCCGCGCTCGTCGCACCGAGTCCTGCGGTCCCGGAACATATTCCGAATGGAACGAGCAATCCTCACCTTGGACGATGACACAACGAATTACCCCGATGAATATCCAACCATCTTTAGGACAAAACAATCTCGGCGTCCATCCCGACCGGTACCGTCGGTCCGATGACGGAGCCTTTTCACTTGGCCGGCGTCTCGCTGGACTGTGACGACCCCGAGTCCCTCGCCCGCTTCTACCTCGGGCTGCTCGGTGGCCGTGTGCTGTGGAACGACGCCCACAGCGTGGGTATCCGCATACCGTCGGGGCTGACGTTGGCCGCGCAACGCGTCGAGAACTACTTCCCGCCACAATGGCCGGGCAGCGCCGCGGTGCAGCTGGAGCTGGCGGCCGATGCCGACCTGGATCTGTGTGAGCAGCACGCGCTGGCGATCGGCGCCAAACCCGCTCCGGTGCAACAGGATCCGCGCTGGCGGGTCTTGCTCGACCCGGCCGGGCACCCGTTCGCCATCACCACCCGCGCCGCGTCGATGTAGGCAGGCGTTACTGCTCCGGCAGGAGATCCGGCCTGCGTTCGCGGGTGCGTTCCAGGGACCGCTCGTGGCGCCACGCGGCCACCTTGGCGTGATCGCCGGACAGCAGGATCGGCGGCACGTCCAGGCCGCGCCACGAGACCGGGCGGGTGTAGCTCGGGCCTTCCAGGAGTCCGTCGGAGAACGAATCCTCCTGGTGGGACTGCTGATTGCCGAGCACACCGGGGATCAGCCGGACCACGGCCTCGGTCATCACCAGCACCGCGGCCTCGCCGCCGATGAGGACGTAGTCGCCGATGCTCACCTCTTCGACGCGGACGCGGCGGGCGGCGTCGTCGAACACACGCTGATCGATGCCCTCGTAGCGGCCGCAGGCGAAGACGAGGTGCTTCTCGGTGGACCAGCGCTGCGCGGTCGCCTGGGTGAACGGCACACCGGCCGGGGTGGGGACGACGAGCAGGGCGTCGTCGGGGCACACCGCGTCGAGCGCGTCGCCCCAGACGGTGGGCTTCATGACCATGCCCGGACCGCCGCCGTAGGGCGAATCGTCGACGGACTTGTGCACGTCGTGGGTCCAGTCCCGCAGATCATGCACGCCGACCGAGATCAGGCCCTTGTCGACGGCCTTGCCGAGCAGCGCGGTCCGCAGCGGCTCGAGGTAATCCGGGAAGATCGTGACGACGTCGAGTTGCACGAATTACTCCGGATCGAGCAGGCCCTCGGGCGGGGTGATGACCACCAGTCCATCGGCGATCGACACGGTCGGCACGATGGCGGTGACAAAGGGAACGAGAATTTCGCGGCCGTCGTCGGCGGCGCGCACCGACAGCAGTTCGCCCGCGGCCGAATGCAGCACCTCGGTGACCTCGCCGACGACGGTGCCGTCGGTGAGCTCGACGCGCAGGCCTTCGAGCTCGTGGTCGTAGAAGGCGTCCTCGTCGTCGGACGGCGGCAGGGACTCGCTGTCGACGACGAACAGCATGCCGCGCAGTGCGTCGGCGGCGGTGCGGTCGTCGATGCCGTCGACGAACACCAGAAGCCGGCCCGAGTGCTCTCGGGCCCTCGTAACGGTGTTTTGACCGGGCGCCGCGGATTTAGGCAAACC
>NZ_JBHXMY010000718.1:2095-2637 GCF_042720195.1 Nocardia sp. NPDC058497
CCGCCGACTAACCGCTGGCCGCGCGGGGCGGGGGGGGGGGTGCGGAGGTCTCGGCCGGCGCCCAACCCCCGCGCCGGGCCGGCGTGGGGGGGGGCCGACTTCACGGTGTAGTCACGGGTCGCCGCGGATTTCGGCATCCTGCCGTGCAGGGTGGCACCGGGGGCGAACCGGAGTTCCGGTTCGTCGGTGCGCACCTCGACGACGAGTTCGCCGCGCACGCCGTGCGACTTGGCGACTCGACCTACGACGAGTTCCATCTAGGCGTCGGTGTCGACCACGTCGACCCGGATCCCACGGCCGCCGATACCGGCGACCAGGGTGCGCAGCGCGGTCGCGGTACGACCACCGCGCCCGATCACCTTGCCCAGGTCCTCAGGATGGACGTGCACCTCGACGGTGCGTCCGCGACGGCCGGTGATCAGCTCGACGCGGACGTCATCGGGGTTGGCGAGGTTTGCGCGAAACAGTATTTAGTAGGCAAAGGCAACAAACGCAGGCATTTATAGGTTTTTCTTTTAAAAAAATTTAGCTTGCGTCGAATA
>NZ_JBHXMY010000719.1:0-2631 GCF_042720195.1 Nocardia sp. NPDC058497
CAGCTGGGATACTGTCCCCGCCGGATCGCGCCGATCCGGCGCCCGATGGGAGGAATGTGACCGCACAGCGCGCCGATGGACGGGCCAGCCGATGGGACCGGCATCGCGCCGAGCGCCGGGACCGGATTCTCGCCGCGGCACTCGAGGCTGTGCAGGCACAGGGCGCCTCGGTGGGCGTGCAGGAGATCGCCGATCTCGCGGAAGTACCGAGGTCGGTGCTGTACCGGCTGTTCAAGGACCGCGGGGACCTCGACGAACAGTTGCGTGCCCGCATCGTCGACGACCTGATGGCGGTGCTCGCGCCCACCCTGAATCCCGAAGGCACCGTGGCCGAGGCCATCGCGCGGTCGGTCGACACCTACGTGGGGTGGATCGCCGCCAATCCGCGGCTGCACTACTTCCTCGGCGCCGGGTCCGAGGGCAAGCAGCGGCACAATTCGCCGATCGTCTCCGGCACCAAGATCGCGATCGCCGGCACCGTGCGCGAGGTGTTCGAGAACGCACTGCGCGCTCAGTCGGCGCCGGTGACGATCGCCGAGCCGATGGCCTTCGGCCTGGTCGGGTTCGTCGACGGCAGCGTGAACCGGTGGCTGAGCCGCTCGATGCAGCCGATGGACGCGGCCGAACTGTCGTCATACCTGCAGGGCGCGATCTGGGCGATCGTGGACAGCAGCCTGCGCAAGGTCGGGGTCATGCTCAATCCGCTGACACCGATGGCCGATCTCGTGGCGCCACCGAGCGATACCCTTGAGCAAGGGAGTGTAGATGGAAGGAGCTGACGTGGGGCAACCAGTTCGCATCACGTGTAGCCGCCGCGTGATCGCCCGAGGCTGATCTCGAGCTACCGATGTCCGAGCCGATCGACCTGGTCGATTCAGCCGAACGAACCCGCACCACGCTCGCCAGTGCCGTGGCGCTGCTCTCGCAGGCTTGGGCATCCGGCTCACCACCCGACCTCTCGGCGTTCCTCCCCGGGGAACCGGCTGTGCGGCGCACGATCCTGATCGAACTGATCAAGATCGACCTCGAATACCGCTGGCTTCGGTATCACTTTCCCAAACGACTGGTCGACTACCGCGCGGAATTCGCCGAGCTGCGCGATGGTCCGCTGCCCGCCGAGCTCGTCTACGAGGAATTCCATGCCCTGCGCCGCGGATCGTGGACAGCCGACGCGGCTCCCACCGCCGGTCCGGCGACCTCGGCGACCGGCCCCGAGCCGACGAGCGACGACTACCACAGCACGATCATCGCTCGTCCCGGCGCACAGGTTCTGCTCGACGCCTTCGATGTCGGTGACCACGTCGACGACTTCGACCTCCTGATGCGGATCGGCGCGGGCGCCTTCGCCCAGGTGTATCTCGCCCGGCAGCAATCGATGCAGCGACTCGTCGCGGTCAAGATCTCCCACAATCACGGCACCGAGCCGCAGACCCTCGCCCAGCTGGACCACGAATACATCGTGCGCATCTTCGACCAGCGGCTCATCGCCGACGGCCAGCTGAAGCTGCTCTACATGCAGTACCTACCGGGCGGGACACTGCTCGACGTGCTGCGGTTGCGGCGCGCGACGCCCCCGGAACGCCACGGCGGGCAACTGCTGCTCGACGCCGTCGACGCGGTACTCGCCGAGAAGGGTGAGGTCCGGCCGACCGAATCGGCGATCCGGACCAGGACCGCGGCACTGACCTGGCCGGAGACCGTCGCCTGGCTGGGCCGCCGGCTCGCGGACGCGCTGGCGCACGCGTCCGAGCGAGGGGTGTTGCATCGAGATATCAAACCCGCGAACGTGCTGCTGAGCGCCGAGGGAGTGCCGAAGCTGGCCGACTTCAACGTCAGCTTCAGCAAACGGATCAAGGGCACCAGTCCGCTGGCCTACTTCGGCGGATCCCTGGCCTACATGTCGCCTGAACAGCTCGAAGCCTGCCATCCCGACCTGCCCGCGACCGCCCTCGACCTCGATACGCGCAGCGACATCTTCGCGCTGGCCGTCATGCTGTGGGAATTGCTCACGGGGCGGCGGCCCTTCCCCGACGAGACGACCGCGGGCGAGTCGGAAACGTCGCTGGCACGCATGCTCGAACTGCGGCGCAGACCGGTCGAGGCGGCATTCTTGTCGGAGCTTCCGCCGGATTGCCCCATGGCGCTGCGCCGCGTCCTGCTGAAATGTCTGTCGCCCGATCGCGAGGACCGCTATTCGTCCGGTTCGGAATTGGCCCAGCAGTTCGACCTGTGCCTCGAGAAGAGGGCCCGCGACCTCGTCTATCCGGCGCCGGACAGCTGGCGAACGCGGCTGTCGCGGTGGCCCACTCCCATCCTCTGGTTGTCGTCGGTGGTCGGGGTCGGCCTGGCCACGGTGTACCTGGCTGTGCACGGCCAGGAACTGATCAGAGCGCGCCTGTCCGATGCCACGAACGACCAGCTCGACAAGGGCATCCTGGTGTGCATCCTCGGTGGCTTGCTGTTGGCCATCGCCATCTACATCTACATTTCGCGTGATCAGCTCGAGGTTCTTCGCGGCTTGCGCAAAGGCAGACGCTACGGCGAAGCAAGGCTCGCGCGGGTGCGGTCGCGGACACTGGTGTGGGGCGACCTGTGTGCGCTCAACACGCTGCTGGCCGCGCTCATCGCCAC
>NZ_JBHXMY010000720.1:0-2625 GCF_042720195.1 Nocardia sp. NPDC058497
CTGATCAGGACCTTCACCGTCATGTACGGCGCGCTGTACGGCGTGGGGCAGTGGCTGGAGGAGACCCGCGGCGTCGATCCGGGCAGGATCGGCCTGCTGATGCTGCCGATGTCGGTCATGAGCGCCGTGGTCGCCCTGATGCTCGGCAAGAGCCACTCGATCCGGCTGATGCTCGTGGGCGCGGCGGTCTTCGTCGTGGCCGGCGGGGGATTCCTGTGGCTGTCCGGCGCCCAGGACCGGCTCGTCTGGCCCGTGATCGCGATGACCTGCCTCGGCGTCGCGATGGGACTGGGCAACGTCGGCAACCAGGCCATGCTCTACCTGAAGAGCACACCCGACCAGATCGGCGTGAACAGCGGGTTCTACCGGACCGCCTCCTACATCGGAGGGTTCATCGCCACCGGCCTCATCGGCGCCACCTTCGCCGACGGCGCGACCAACGGTGGCATCATCCTCTTCGCGACCGTTTTCGCCGGGCTGGGCGCAGTACTTCTCCTGATCAGCCTCGCCGACCCCCGCATCCCCAAGACCTCGCCCACGGCCGAAACACCCGCGTCCTCCATCCCGAGCTGAGGCACCAGCGGCGCCGGGCGGCCGGGTCGCTGTCGGCCTGGAACCGGCGAAGCCCTTCGTCGGAGATCCGCGCGTACTCGGCCGGGCTGCGCACCGACGTGCCGTGGTTTCGGATAGGGGCCAGCAGAGCGATTCGGCGGTGATCGCCGCGGTCGCGCACTCGAGTATCGTGAGCGGACCGATTGTGACACTGAGGATTAGAGAGACTTGCGCGTGCTTTCAGGGTGGGGAACGGACCGGACCGGAGAAGGTCGATCCACTATGGCGGCTATCGATCGAACCGCACCGGAAACGGTCGAGTCGCGACGCACTCCGGCGCGATGGCTGCGCTCGGTGCGCCCCGACCTGATCGTCGCCGGTTGCTACCTGTCGCTTGCGTTTTTCGTACTCGCCGGGCTGTGGTCGAACCCAGGTAGTGGCTACCTGAGCAAGAGCGACCAGGATCAGACGCTGTACGAATGGTTCTACGCCATCACGGCGCGAAATATCACCCACCTGGCGAGTCCGCTCAGCACCGAGTTGCAGAACTATCCCGATGGCGTGAACATGATGGCCAATACCCTCATGTATGGCTGGGGGGTACCGTTCACGCCCGTCACCCTGCTCTTCGGGCCGACCGTCACTTTCGCGTCAGCACTCACGTTCGGCCTGTTCAGCACGGCGTTCGCCTGGTATTGGGTATTCTCACGCGAACTGGTGACCGCCAGGTTCGCCGCGGCCGTTGGTGGTGTGTTCTGCGGCTTCGCGCCCGCGATGATCGCACACACCAATGGGCACGCGAATTTCGTTGTCCTCGTGTTGCTTCCGCTCATCGCTTGGCAGGTCATCAAAATGGCGCGGCACGCGGAGAACGCCGTCGGAGCGCGCCTAGTATGGCAGCCCCGTGCCGCCGTCGTGCTCGGCCTGCTGGTCGCTGTGCAACTCACGCTGGGTGAGGAGCCGCTGCTGATCTTCGCGCTCGGCTTCGCGGTCTTCGCCCTCGCATACCTCGGTACCTGGCGCGACATCGCGTGCACTGTGCGCGCGGCGGCCCCGTCGGTACTGTTCGCGGCGCTGGTCACGCTGACACTCACCGGTTTTGGGCTGTGGTGGCAGTTCGCCGGACCGCAGTCGTATCGATTCATCGGGATCGGCCGGGTTGGCAATGACATTCTGTCGCTGTTTCAATTCTCGCCGGAATCGGCGGGCAGCATGTTCTCGTTCGGCCCCGACGTGAGCATCAATCCGACCGAGGACAACACCTACTTCGGTTGGCCGCTACTTCTACTCGTCGCCATGGCCACGTTCTTCCTGCGACGCGAACGCATTGTGCGGGCCGCCGCGATCGTCATCGTCGTGTTCACGACACTGTCGCTGGGCATTGTGCTGTCCTTCGACGGCGTTGTGCGCTTCGGCGACGGTGACTTCGCCATGGTGCCGATGCCGTGGCTCGCCGTCGGGTGGATCCCGCCACTGAACGGGATCATCGAATCACGGTTCGCCATGGTAGCCATTCCGGCCATCGCGATAGTCCTGGTTCTTGGCACCCAGCGGGCGATCGACTCGCGACGCACCTCCGCCACCATGCGGCGGCCTGTTGCCTGGTTCGGTGCCCTTGCCTGCGCGCTGCTGCCCATCGCGCCGACCATGCTGCCCGTCACGGAACGCCCCCCGACACCCGCGTTCTTCGCCGATGGGACAGTGCGGCAGTATGCCTCGGACGGCTCCGTGGTGATCGTTCCGCCGCCCACCTCGGGGGACGCCATCGCGCTGCGGTGGCAGATCGACGCCGATTTCGCCTTCCCGCTCGTTGGCGGCTACTTTGTCGGCCCGAGCGGCCCGGACCACGGGGCCGGTTATGGCGCCGACCCCCGGCCGACCGCCGTTCTGCTCATGCTGGTCAGGATGACCGATACGGTTCCGGTCATCGACCGAGCTCGGCGCGAGCAGGCCATCTCGGACCTGCGCTACTGGGGCGCCGATGTGGTGGTGCTGCCGCCGACACAGAACGGTGATGCCCTGCGTCGCACCGTGGAGGGGGGGCGGGCGGGCCCCCGCCGCGCCGGGGGCCGA
>NZ_JBHXMY010000721.1:0-2624 GCF_042720195.1 Nocardia sp. NPDC058497
GTGGGGGTGCTTTGTTACTCCCCCCCCCCCCCCGGCCGCGCCCCCCGCCCCCCCCCCCCCGCGGAAGCTCAGGTGCACATTCGGCAACGGCACCACCAGCTGCCGGTACGGCTGCTCGTACTCCCAGCTGACAGTCCAGTACCGCGCGACATAACGCGCCAGCTCCCCGGACGGCGCGGCGAACGCGTGACGTTGCGACGCACGCCAGGCACCCCCGAGTTCCCGCGGATCGCGCTCCACGCGGCGAGTGTATGTCGCGTTTGTTCAAGACAGCACCCGCGCCGCGGTGGTTACCTCGATGTATGTCCGAAACCGAACGCGTGGCGCGCGCCGCCGAACCGCTGTCGAAGCTCCTGCGCACCATCACGCCGGATCGCCTCACCGCCCCGACCCCGTGCGCCGAGTTCGACGTCCGCGCCCTGCTCAACCACCTGCTGTTCTGGGGTCCGTCGCTGATCGGCGCGGCACGCAAGGAAGCGATCACCCCGCCCGCGTCCGCCGAATCCGAGGTCGATCTGACCGAGGGCGACTGGCCCGCAACCCTCGATACCCAGCTCGACGACCTCACCACCGCCTGGCGAGCCCCCGCTGCCTGGCAGGGCGTCACGCACATGGGCGGCCCGATGGAGCTGCCCGCGCCGCTGGTCGGCGGCATGGTCGTCGGCGAACTGATCGTCCACACCTGGGACCTCACCCGCGCCCTCGGCACCACCGTCCAGTGGGACGACGACCTGCTCCGCTACGCCTACGACGAAACCGCAGCCACCGCCGACCAGGGCCGCCAGATGGGCATCTACGGACCCGAAGTCCCCGTCGCTCCCGACGCTCCTCTCCTCGACCGCATCCTCGGCCTCACCGGCCGCGACCCCGCCTGGAAGTAGACCGCCACCGTGCCGTGACTCCCCTACGCGACTGCATCCTCGGCCACCCAGGCCGCGACTCTGGAATCAGTCGGGCGTCGCGTCGAGAAGCCTTCACGTCACCGTGAGCTTTACCTCGGCCGACGTTCACTCGGCGACAACCGAACTCGCGCGGACATCGGTAACTCACCGGGAACGCCTGCCACGGCGCGATCACCAAACCGGCGCCCCGGTGACACCGGTATCACGAACCCTCGGCCGGTAGAAGTTCCGGGGAGGCGGAGGTGTGGCACCGGGTGCCGCGCTAGAGTCGATGTGTCCTCCCCGGTGGGTGTGGGAATCCGGTGCAATTCCGGAACGGTCGCGCCACTGTGATCGCCTCGCGGCGAGAGTCAGACCTCCCTCACCGGGCACCCTCCGAAAGGGCCGCGCCTTGCCTGTGGTGAACCCGCGATGATCCGTGCCCGGGTCTCGCTCGCCCTGCCCCAGCTCGGGGCGCTGTTACTGGTCGCCATGCTCGGCGCCACCGGCTTCGGGGCCGAGATCGTCCCCGTGTCCGCGGTGCTCGACACCCTCGGCGCCCGCCTGACCGGGACGACACCCGCCGACCTTGGCATCGACACCATCGTCTGGCAGCTCCGGGTGCCGCGCACACTGCTGGCCGCCGTGGTCGGCGCCGGCCTCGCGCTGGCGGGCGCGGCGATGCAGACCCTGGTGCGCAATCCTCTCGCCGATCCGTTCCTGCTCGGAGTGTCCTCCGGTGCCGGCGTCGGCGCCGCGGCGGTGATCACATCCGGGCTCTTCGCCGGCGCGGGCATCTGGGCGCTGTCCGGCGGCGCCTTGGTCGGCGCGTTCGGCGCAGCGACGCTGATATTCCTCGTCGCGGTCGCCCAGGGTGGCTTCACACCGCTGCGCTTGGTGCTGACCGGAACTGTGCTCGGTTCGGCATTCGCCGCGCTCAGCAGCTATCTCGTCTTCCGTAGTACCGATCCGGCGGCCGCCCAATCGGTCCTGTTCTGGCTGCTCGGCAGCCTGGCCGGCGCCGACTGGACAACGATCGCGCTGCCCCTCACCGTGGTGCTCATCAGCGGTGGCGCGCTCATCGCCATCTCGGGCTGGCTCGACGCGCTCACCCTCGGCGCGAACACCGCATCCTCGATCGGCGTGCCCGTCCCACGGTTGCGGATCGGACTGTTCATCCTGCTGGCGGTCCTCGTCGGCGTGCTGGTCGCGGTGTCGGGCGGCATCGGTTTCGTCGGGCTGGTCGTCCCCCATGCCGCGCGCATGATCGTCGGTCCACGCCACCGCAACCTCCTCCCCGCCTGCGCCCTGTGCGGCGCGCTGTTCCTCGTCATCGCCGACGCCGCGACCCGGGTCCTGGTGCGCCCCACCGAGATCCCCGTCGGCGTCCTCACCGGTCTGATCGGTGCACCGACCTTTCTGCTCCTGATGGGCAGACGGCGCTACCAGTTCGGCACGTCATGACCGCGCACGACCACACTGCTCGTCGTCCGGCACCGGCCGCCGACGGCGGGCCCGGCAGCCACGCGGGTGACCAGGGCGCCACGCTGTCCCCGCGGCCCGTCGATTCCGCCGGTACGAATCGCGACGACGACCGCTCCGAGGCGCGCACCGCGGCGGATGGTCCCGGCGTGGCCCGTACCCACGTCCCGCGGGCGGCGACGGACGATCCCCTCGACGACCGGGCGAACGGCACCGAGCACCGCGATGGCAGCGCTGAAGCCCACGCGAACCTCGACAGCG